>JALFXH010000054.1 GCA_022786965.1 Clostridiales bacterium | reverse complement strand
GTCCAGCATGGCGGTGGGTTCGTCCAGCACGATGCACCTTGGCTCCATGGCGATGATGCCAGCGATGGCAATGCGCTGCTTCTGTCCACCGGACAGAAGATGGGGCGCGTGCTCCCGGTATTCGTACATACCTACCTGTTTCAGGGCGTTATCCACCCGGTGGCGGATTTCCGGGGCGGCAATGCCTAAGTTTTCCGGGCCGAAGGCCACGTCCTCCTCCACCACGTTGGCAACGATCTGGTTGTCCGGGTTCTGGAAAACCATGCCCACATTGTGCCGCACGGTCATAATCCGATCCTCGTTGGCGGTGTCGATGCCGCAGACGTAGACCTTGCCGCCGGTGGGCAGGAGAATGGAATTAAAATGCTTGGCAAGGGTGGACTTTCCGCAGCCGTTGGTGCCGAGAATGGCTACGAAGCTCCCCTCCTGAATGTTCAGGTTCATATCCTCGAACACGGGAACGCCGGGAACGTCGTCCATGCCGGGATAGGTGTAGGCCAGATGCTCTACAGAAATGATATCACGCAAATTGTATTCCTCCGTCAGGGTGTCCAGCGCCCGGTGGCGCCGCAGGGCAGCACAAGGCCCGACTCCGTCACCGGCAGGCCCAGCTCCCCCGCTTCCGTTTTGCCGCCGTACAGGCTGCCGAATACCACATCGGAAGCGTAGGCAACAGCGGAGGGCGCAAGGCCGGTGGTGTAAGAATTGATGATGACAAACAGCGGATCGTCGGACAGCACCTTGGCTGCCTCCTGCAAAAAGGGGTAAAAGCTGGTCTCCATCTTCCAGATTTCGCCGCCGGGGCCCCGTCCATAGCTGGGCGGGTCCATGATGATGCCGTCATAGCGGCGGCCCCGGCGGATTTCCCGCTGGATGAATTTGGCGCAGTCATCCACCATCCAGTGGATGGGGCAGCCGTCAAGACCGGAAGCCGCGGCGTTCTCCTTGGCCCAGGCCACCATGCCCTTGGAGGCGTCCACATGGAACACCTCCGCGCCCCCGGCAGCCGCCGCCAGGGTGGCGCCGCCGGAATAGGCGAACAGGTTCAGCACCCGCACCGGGCGGCCCGCAGACGCAACCTTCTGCCGGATGAAATCCCAGTTGGCCGCCTGCTCCGGGAACACGCCGGTATGCTTAAAGTTCATGGGTTTGACGTTGAAGGTCAGGTAGTCCCGGTATTTGATCTGCCAGCGCTCCGGCAGGTTGTGATCCGTCCAGTGGCCGCCGCCGGTATTGGAGCGGACGTACCGGGCGTCAAAGCGCCACCACTCCTGCCTTCTTTTGGGGGTGTTCCAGATCACCTGGGGGTCCGGGCGCACCAGGATATACTTGCCCCAGCGTTCCAGACGCTCGCCCCCCGACGTGTCCAGCACCTCATAGTCCTTCCACTCGTTGGAAATCCACAGCATATTCTTCCCTCTTCTCTATTTTGTCATTGGTCAGCCGTCGCCATCCGGCCAGAAATCGAAGCCTTCGTCTACTGTGCCGAAATCCGAATCGGTGATGGTTTCATCCTGCCACAGGCCGGAACCGTGGATCTGGCACTCAAGATAGGGTGTTCCGTTGGGATTGTCGTATTCGTTGTGGAAGCCGCGCCAGCCTTCACCGCCGGTGTAGTACACGCCGCCGGCATCCAGATAGGCGTCGTTGAGGCCCACGCGGGCCGCGTCCCGAATTTCCTGGACTTCCGCCTCGGAAAGCTTCACCAGGCCCGCGCTGTAGACATTGGCATCCGGATAGGAGGAGCAGTAATCGGTGGCTACTCCGCCGCCGGTGCCGCAGTAATTCACCATCACATGCTTGTCGCAGGTTTCCGTAGGCTCGTCACCGGGGTACACGTTCACAGACACCACCCGGTCAATGCCCCGGGCATCCCGGCGGCAGGCATCGGTAGCCAGCTTGCCGGAATCCAGACAGATGGAAACAGAGCGGAAGGCGCTGCCGTCATAAAGGGCGTCGTTGGACAGGCCGGCGTGGATGGGCTGCATGACCTTTCGCCACAGAACCGCCGCCGGGTTGGCTGTGGAAATGTTGATCTGCTCAGGCTGGTCGTAGCCTACCCAGACCGCCGCTGTGTAGTGGCTGGTGTAGCCGCAGAACCAGCGGTCCCGGTTGGAGGAGGTGGTGCCGGTCTTGCCGGCGATGGTCTGCCCATTGAAAATCGCCGCGCCGCCGGTGCCGTGGTTGGCGGCGTTGTACAGGCAGTAGTTCATATAATTGACGGTTTTTTCGCTGAGGATCTTTCGGGAATCCTGGGTATTGTCCACCACCAGCTCGCCGTCGCTGTTATACACCTTGGTATACAGGCGAGACTCCCGGAATACGCCGTCGTTGGCGAAGGTGGCATAGGCCGTGGCCATCTCCTGCACCGTGGAACCCACGGTCAGGGCGCCCAGGGCCAGCGGGGCCAGGCCCACATCGGACTTTACCTCGACTTCCGTAGGGAACCGCTCCACCAGATTGCTCTGACCGAAGTTATACTTGGCGAAGCTGTAGCCGTACTCCTGGCCGATATAGTCCAGGGTCCGGACGGAGATGGTGTTGACGGAGGACACGATGCCCTGATACACCGTCCGGGCGTACTGGTATTTCCGGTTGTCGTTCTTGGGCCAGTTGCCGTCGGTATAGCTGATGGGCAGGTCCTTGAACACCGTAGCCGGAGTCACCTTGCCGGACTCAAAGGCCGGGGCGTACACCGAAATGGGCTTCTGGGAGGAACCGGTCTGCAGCTTTGCCTGGGTGGCCCGGTTGTAGCCCATGAAGGTCTTCTTCTCTCCCACGCCGCCGGACAGGGCCACCACGTCGCCGGTACGGTTGTCGATGACCACAATGGCGGACTGGAGCTGCTGGTTGCTGCGGGTTTCGGGAATGTTGGAAAGGTCGGAATAAATGGCGTCCACCTGCTTCTGAACATCCATGTCCAGGGTGGTGTAAATATGGTAGCCGCCCTTCTGAATCCGGTCGAGATACACATTTCGGGCGTTCTCGTCCATGGAATCCCAGGACTTTCCGTCCTGCTCCGCCAGATACGAAGCGAAGTCAATGATCACCGCGTCCACATACCAGGAATAGACGTGCTGAGAGGCGTTGGTGGACACCCGGGTGGCGGTGCCGCAGACGGGACAGTAGCACTCGTCTCCCTCTCCCAGGAAGGTGCTGCGCACGCCGGCGTAGCCGCACTCCCAATTGTCGCAGACCGTCCAGCGATCGGCATCGGCGATGCCCTCCTTAAAGACCATCTCCTGATCCACGGCCTCCTGATAATCTTCGTCGGTGAGGTAGCCCTGATTGTGCATTTCGCTGAGGACGTTGAGCTGACGGTAGCGGTTCCGCCCCGCGCCGTCCCGTTCCTCGCCCTTGTACTTATAGACGCTCAGGGAATAGGGGTTGAACAGAGAGGGGTTGTTGGTGATGCTGATGAGGCTGGCGCACTCGGCGGGGGTCAGGCTTTGCAGCTCCTTGCCGAAATACTCCGCCGCCGCGCTTTTAACGCCGTAGCAGCCCCGGCCCAGATAGATCTCATTGAGGTAATACTCCATAATGAGATCCTTGTCGTACTGCTTTTCGAAGAGCTGGGCACGGAAAATCTCCATGACCTTCCGCTGCACGGTGATGCTCTTTTCCTGGGTCAGGTTCTTCACCAGCTGCTGGGTGATGGTGGAGCCGCCGAACTGCTCGTCTCCGCCGAAGAACATATTGAGACACGCCTTGACGGTGGTAATCCAGTCCACGCCCTGATGCTCGTAGAACCGCTTGTCCTCGATGGCCACCGCCGCGTGGACCATGGCCTCGGGAATCTCGTCCAGGGACGCCCACTGGCGGTCGGTGGTGGTGTAGATCTGCTGAAGCTGCTGGATGTCTCCCCCGCTGTCTACATAATAGATAAAGGAAGTTCGTTCCAGATCGTAGTCCTCCATGGACCAGTTGCCAGCCTCCTTCAGGATGTCGTCCTGAAGGTAGTCGCCCAGGGTTCCAACAAACACCGCGCCGCAGATCAGAAGGATCAGCAAAACCGTGGCCGCCGCGCCAATGGCAATCTTCACCAGAGACAGCGCCACAGAGCCGCCGGCATAGAGGAGCTTAATCAGCCAGTGGGGGTCCCACTCCTGCCGGGGCTTTTTTCTTCTCCTTTTGAAAAACTTTTCTTCTGCCATAAAGGATACCTCCGTAAACGCGGCGTAGCGCCGCGTGGAAACTGCTTTCATTTGTCGTCAGCGCATGACAATACGGGTATCATTATAGCATACCCAATTCCAAAACGAAAGACCTATTTTTTGAATTCCTTGTGAACAGGAATTCTCACATAAAGCCCGCGCTAGCGGAAATACTAGCGTCAAGGGGGGTGTGAAACATGATAAAAAAGAGACTGTTTTCCGCGATCGCGGCGCTGTATGTGGTGCTGGGAGCCTGGAAAGGGTATGTGGCGCTGTTCGACCAGGGAGCAAAGGAGCCAAAGCAGATTTTCCCCTGCCCGGTGGAGGCCCTGCCGGAACCGGATCAGGAAGCTCTAAATAACGGGATTATTGTTCGGAATCAGCGGGATTTGCAGCAGCTTTTGGAGGATTACCTGTCCTAATGGGCTTTTTCGCAGTCGTTTCAAAATTCGACACGAGATTCTGTACAATATTCCCTCTTGATTTTATCTCCGCCTGGCTGTAGAATAGGGCCATGCAGAGAAAGAGGAGTGGCTCCATGGATCAGTACGGTTCCGACTTTATCACCATCGTGGATGACGACGGCAGGGAATATGAGCTGGAGGTGCTCAGCTCGCTGGAATATAACGGCTGCACCTATCTGGCGGTGATTCCCGCAGAGGGCAGTCAGGATACCCTGGAGCTGGAGGTCAGCATCCTCAAGTCCCTGGAAGAGGACGGTGAGCCCATCCTGTGCACCATCGACGATGAACAGGAGCTGGAAACGGTCTACGGACTCATTATGGACTCGCTTTACGAGGAAGATACCGAATAATTTCGGTTTCCTGCTTGGTGCGTGGTATGTCCTTTTGGACCCACATTTTTTATTAGGGAAGTTAGACTTCCTGTCCGGTTTGCAGACCTCCCGCCCGCGCCTCGACGATGGGTGGATGCTGGGAGCAGTGAAGGGCAGGAGCGGCAACCCACCTGCCTTTTCGTGCAGGTCATAATTGGATGTGCTACGGCTAAAGCGGGGTGCATGGGGAGTTTCGGCTCCCCATGTTTTTTTGCGGCGAGTCGCCGCTGACAATGCGGCCCGCAAGGCGGGCGGCTAATGCGTTACGAACCCTGGCAGTAGTCGCTACACCATTGGGTACAGCTCGGTATCGTTCTCTGGTCAGATAAGTTGTGCTTTAGCGGAGTAATGCCTTCCCCCTTGGGGTGGTGCTCCGCGCAGCGAATCTGCAATGCCAATGATTGCCGGTGGCAATCATACCTCTATTCATTAAGGTGGCCGAGCGCAAGCGAGGTCGGAAGAGGTTCCCACCATTTCGC
>JALFXH010000053.1 GCA_022786965.1 Clostridiales bacterium | reverse complement strand
GAATATAGGCGTATTCCTGATCCGTGAACACACCAGGAGCCATGTACTGATACTGGATGCCCTCATAGGCCAGCACCGCCGGGGTCAGGTGGTTGTGTAAATCCATGTCTTGCAGCCGCCGGACATTCAGTTCCGCGATCTGGTCATTGCATTTCCAAAGCTTTTTCAGTTCTTGATAGGACATACTCTGGAGCTTCTGGCAGATTTCCTCTGTATTGGGAAGGAACTCCGGCAGATCACGGTATGGAAAGCTGTCCGTATCCACGTTCATTTTCTTTGCCGGGGAAATGATGATTCTCATACCCTACAGCTCCCCAGTCAGATAGGATAGGATCTCAGCGGCATTGGTATCCGGCTTGACCTTGGGCATGACCTTTTCGATGATGCCCTGTTCGTTGATGATAAAGGTTGTGCGAACCACGCCCATGCTGACCTTGCCGTAGAGCTTCTTTTCCTGCCAGACACCATAGGCCTGAATCGCCTGCAATTCCGGGTCAGACAGGAGAATAAAAGGCAGATCATATTTCTGGGCAAATTTCAGGTGGGAGGCAACGGAATCCTTACTGATACCGATGACAACAATATCCCGTGCCCTGAACTGCTCATAGCTTGCAGCAAAGGCGCAGGCCTGCCGGGTGCAGCCGGGGGTGTTGTCCTTGGGATAGAAATACAGGACGACTTTCTTTCCCCGAAAATCCGACAGGCGGACAGTGTTTCCATCCTTATCCAAAAGGCTGAAATCTGGTGCTTTCATTTGAGCTTCCAACATACTATACGCTCCTTCGCAAACAGATTGATATACAAAATCATATCAGAATCCTCAGGTAATTGCAAGATACGCAAAGAAAAAGCTGCCCAAAAAGCGGCATGACATAAAAAAACAACCCTCAGTATCGACTCTCCAATACTGAGGGTTGTTATTCACTCTTGGTATCTAGCATCATCGATTAGACCTCGCTTTCTACAGATTGGATATCCTTCCTCAGGTATCCGGGAGTTACATGACACTCCACTCACTCCATTTCTGTACCCACATAATACTATGAAAAGCTCCAGATTACAAGACGGAATATGTGATAAAATAATGCGGAAGTTTCTGTTCAACCAGGAGAAATCCCCGATTTCCGGCAAGTTATCGTTGACGGTGGTTCTTCACTGTGCTATGATAGTAGCGTTGGGGCGGTTGGGTAACCGCCCCGTTTTGCATATCCTGACGGTGTCCAGAGAAAAGGTCTATTGGATCTTTTAGGCAACTACCCTGCTCTTCCATTTTCTATGTACTGTAGAACTCCGTAACCGAAAATTTGATAATCGCCTACCGGGTGGCTGCGTTCCTTGCAGCTATCTCCAATAGTGTTTCCCTCTAATGGGCAAGCAGCCTTGTAAGCATTGCTCTCTTTACAGAAAAAGTGCATCCCGCACGGGATGCACTCAGTCTTTGGAGGTATGGCCTTTAGCCTTATGCCATTATCTGAATGACATTGTGCTTCACAGGCTCCTTTTCCGTTATGTATGGTGAATTAGTGGTTCTCCATCCATTCCTTGACCTTGGTCTTTGCCAATCTCTGGATATCCTCGGCAGGATACTTGGAGGTCTCGCCGCCAACGCCGTACACGAAGTACAGACCTTCGGGAGTCTGGTACAGATCTTCCTCATAGCCGGCAGGATCGCCCAGAGCGCCGGAGGTGAACTTCTTGACCAGGGTAGCGGTCTCGGTGTCATACTCCTTCTTGCAGATGATCTTCTTCATGGATTGAACCTCCTTTCATGGGTAATCATTTGTACGCCTGCAATTATACACTTTTTTGTCAGGAAATCAATAGCAAAATTAGAAAATACTTAACTTTTTGCAAAACTTTGGACGATGTTTCAATTTGATCACCCGATTTACCGGGGTTTGTGTGTGCATAGTGCACAAAATATTCGCGTTTTTTGTCGTTTTGACCGATTGCGCGCTGTTGCAAAATGTGCTATAATTGCGAAAACGGAGGGGAAAATATGAAGGATTTGCAGGTTTTTACCACAGAGCACGGGGTTGCGTCCCTGATTCTGAAGGAGATTCCCTATCAGGAGACGGCATACGTAATTCTTCGGGATTCTCTGGAACCCATGGCGCTGGCAGAGGAGTGCGCGGACTTCTGCCGGGCCTGCGGCGGGGAGCGGATTTACGCCACGGGCAGCGACGCGCTGGCGGAATATCCTTTACACACGGCTATGTGGGAGATGTCCTGCCTCCGGGAATCCATCCCCGACACCGACGCAGCGCTGTGGCCGGTTCAGGAAAAGACGCTGTCAAGGTGGCAGGAGATTTACAATCAGAAGGTGAGAAAGGTCCCCAACGGCGCCTGGATGACTCATGCTGACGCGCAAAACATGCTGGACACCGGCGACGGTTATTTCATTCACAGGGGCAGTACCCTGCTTGGCATCGGCAGAGCCGCCGCTGATCGCATTGACTGGGTGGCATCAGTGATTCCGGGCGCGGGGGCCGATGTGGTGAAGGCCCTGGCTCACGCGGCTACGGAAGACAGGATTTCCCTGACGGTGGCATCGGCGAACCAGAAAGCGGTGAAGCTGTATGAATCTTTGGGCTTTCTGCGGACTACCGAGATTTCCAAATGGTATGCAATTCGGTAATGCGTACAAAATTGGCAATGTATTTTTGTGATGCTCTGGAAAAATACTTGACATCCAAACGGGGATATGCTATAATGCCCAAGATCAAGGAAAAATCCTTGACAGAGGGAGGCTCCCATGGACGCGCTGGAGATGACGCTGCTGCTGGACTATTACGGCGGTATGCTTACGGACAAGCAGAGGGACTGCTTTGATATGCGCTATAATCAGGACCTTTCTCTGGGAGAGATCGGAGAAGCGCTGGGCGTCAGCCGACAGGCGGTCTGCGACAACCTGACCCGCACGGAAGCGCTGCTGCGCCGGATGGAAGAGAATATCGGATGCGTCCGGCGGGACAGACTTGTCCGCAAAGCGGCTCAGGAGATTCTGGAAGCCGCGGAGGGTCTGAAAGCCTCCTGCGATCCCACTGTTTCACCCCTTGCCGATCGGATTTTATCCGCGGCACAGGCACTGAAGGAGTAAACCATGGCATTTGAAGGCTTAACTGAAAAAATTTCCGCCACCTTCAAAAAGCTTCGCGGCAAGGGCCGTCTGAAGGAAGCCGATGTGAAGGAGGCTATGCGTGAGATCCGAATGGCGCTGCTGGAAGCGGACGTCAGCTATAAGGTGGTCAAGGACTTTACCAAGGCTGTGACGGAGCGCTGCGTGGGCACCGATGTGCTGGAATCTCTCACCCCTGCCCAGATGATCATTAAGATTGTCAACGAGGAGCTATGTAAGCTCATGGGCAGCGATACCAAGCACCTGACCATCAACCCCAACGGCCCTACGGTGGTGATGCTGGTGGGCCTGCAGGGCGCCGGTAAAACCACCAACGGCTCCAAGCTGGCGGGCCTGCAAAAGCGGCAGGGCAGAAACCCCCTGCTGGTGGCCTGCGATATCTACCGTCCCGCCGCCATTCAGCAGCTGAAGGTCTGCGGTGAAAAGCTGGGCATTCCCGTGTTCGAAAAGGGCACTCAGGACCCGGTGCAGACG
Source organism: Clostridiales bacterium (assembly GCA_022786965.1). Lineage (GTDB taxonomy): Bacteria > Bacillota > Clostridia > Oscillospirales > Oscillospiraceae > Faecousia. The sequence goes on along the minus strand of JALFXH010000053.1, from coordinate 20,464 downwards.
GCGAAGGAAGCGGTTCTCTACGCCCGTCAGCGGGGCTACGACATGGTGTTTCTGGACACTGCCGGCCGTCTCCATGTGGACGAGGCCCTGATGAATGAGCTGAAAAACATCAAGGCTGCCGTCAAGCCCGATGAGATTATGTTGGTTGTGGACGCCATGACCGGTCAGGACGCGGTGAACGCGGCCCAGAGTTTCAACGAGTGGCTGGATATCGATTCCGTTATGCTGAGTAAGCTGGACGGCGACGCCCGGGGCGGCGCGGCCCTGTCCGTCAAGGCCATCACCGGCAAGCCCATCAAATTCGCCGGCATCGGCGAAAAGCTGGAGGACATCGAGCCCTTCCATCCCGACAGGATGGCCAGCCGGATTCTCGGCATGGGCGATATGCTAACTCTCATCGAAAAGGCGGAGAAGGCCTACGATGCCAAGAAAGCCGCCGAGATGGAGAAAAAGCTCAAGACCAACAAATTCACCCTGCAGGACTTCTACGACCAGATGGTGCAGATGAAGTCCATGGGCTCCATGGAAGAGATTCTGGCCCAGATGCCCGGCGGCGCCAACCTCAAGGGCGTAAAGCTGGACGAAAAGGCCATGGCTCACACCGAGGCCATCATCCTGTCTATGACCCCGAAGGAGCGGGAAAAGCCCGAAATCATCGGCGCCAGCCGGAAGAAGCGAATTGCTGCCGGCGCGGGCGTCCGTGTGGAGGACGTGAACAAGCTCCTTAAGTCCTTTGAGCAGATGCGCAAACTCATCAAGCAATTCTCCGGCCCCGGCGCGGGGAAGAAAATGAAGCGCATGAGCCGCATGGGCGGCTTCGGCGGGGGCTTCCCCGGCTTCTGACAATGGCTCCCCTTGAGGGGAGCTGGCACAGCGAATGCTGTGACTGAGGGGTGCACCCCTCCGCCCCTTCGGGGCACCTCCCCTGAAAGGGGAGGCTGATATGGTTCGCTGAAAGCAAATTGCTTTGCGATATAGATTAAAAATATTTTTGGAGGTGAACTCTCATGGTTAAGATCAGACTGAGAAGAATGGGCGCTAAGAAGGCTCCTTACTACCGTATCGTTGTTGCTGACTCCCGTTCTCCCCGTGATGGCCGCTGCATCGAGGAGATTGGCACTTACAACCCCCTGACCCAGCCCGCCACTATCACCGTGGATGCCGAGAAGGCTCAGAACTGGATCAAGAACGGCGCACAGCCCACCGATACCGTCCGTGGCCTGCTGAAGAGTGCTGGCGTTCTGTAAGATCCCAAAGGAGAATCCCGCATGAAAGAACTTTTGCTGTACATGGCAAAAAATCTGGTGGATGATCCTGAGGCGGTTACCGTTACCGAAGTCGAAGGCGATGACGGGAAGGTGCTGGAGCTGCGTGTCGCGGAGGGCGACATGGGCAAGGTGATCGGCCGCCAGGGACGGATCGCCAAGGAAATCCGTACCATCATTAAGACTGTAGCCCAGCGCACTGGCGAGAAGGTCACGGTCGAAATCGTGGATTAAACGAGGATGCGTGACGATTTCGTCACGCATTTTCTTTTTGGAGGAATCCCTATGGAGCCTGTTTGGAAAAAGCTGTATGACGCGGCGAAGGCCGTGCAGAACCAACGGAAAATCTCGGACTATGTGGAAGCCGGCGGTGTGGCAGCCGCCATTCAGTCTGAAAGCGGAAAAATCTACACCGGCGTGTGCGTGGATACCGCCAGCACGCTGGGTATCTGCGCGGAGAGAAATGCCATCTTCCAAATGCTCACGAATGGGGAGCATCGGATTACCCGTGTATTGGCGCTGATGAGTGATGGAAAGACCGGCGCGCCCTGCGGCGCCTGCCGGGAGCTGATGGTACAGCTGGATCCCCAGCGGTATCGGGATATCCAGATCATGCTGGATTATGAACGTGAAAAAATCACCACACTGGGGGAGCTAACGCCGGAGTGGTGGATCAAATAAAGGAGAATGCTATGAAACTCCAATTTATCGAAGCCGGTGAGATCGTCAATACCCATGGCGTCCGGGGTGAAGTGAAAGTTCTCTGCTGGCTGGACGCTCCGGAAATGCTCTGCGAGTTTGACCGCTGCCGCATTGGTGGAAAGGATTATGAGATGGAATCCGTCCGGGTGCAGAAGACCTGCAATCTGGTAAAGCTTTCCGGTGTGGACACCATGGAGGATGCCCAGAAGCTTCGGGGCAAGGTGCTGGAGCTGTACCGGGAAGACATCGACGATGAGGTGATCTTTGCCGCAGAGTTGGTTGGTGTGGAAGTCTATGCCGATGGTGAAAACATTGGCACCATCCGGGAGGTTTTGGACTATCCCGGCAACGCGGTATATGTGGTGCGGGGCCAGCACGAATATATGATTCCTGCTGTGAAGCAGTTCATCCTGTCCACGGATATGGAGAAAAATGTCATGCAGGTCAAGCTGATCGAAGGGATGCGCAGCGATGAGAATTGACATCATGACCCTGTTCCCCGAGACCCTGGGGGATGTGCTGTCCGAGAGTATTCTGGGCCGTGCCCAGGAGCGGGGCTATATCCACATCGACACCCACCAGATTCGGGACTACACCGCCAACAAGCAGAATCAGGTGGACGATTATCCCTACGGCGGGGGCAGGGGTGCGGTGATGACCGCGGACCCCCTGTACCGCTGCTGGGAAGCGGTCTGCGATGAGGCCGGCGGCCCGGTGCATACCATCTATCTGTCCCCCTGTGGGCACACCTTCCGGCAGGCAGACGCCATTCGCCTGAGCAAGCTGGACAACCTGATTCTGGTCTGCGGCCACTATGAGGGCATCGACCAGCGGTTCATTGATGAGTGCGTGGACGAGGAAATCTCTCTGGGAGACTTTGTTCTCACCGGCGGCGAAATTGCCGCCATGGCGGTGACGGACGCGGTGTGCCGCATGGTGCCCGGTGTCCTTGCGGACCCGGAGTGCTTTGAGGACGAGAGCCATTTTAACGGCCTTCTGGAATATCCCCAGTATACCCGTCCCGCAATTTGGCACGGCAGGGCCATTCCGGAGATTCTCACCTCCGGCAACCATGAGAAGGTACGCCAGTGGCGCAGAAAGCAGTCTCTGCGCCGTACCCGGGCCCGCAGGCCGGATATGTATGAGAAGCTGGACCTGTCCTCCAAGCAGGACAGAAAGCTCTTGAAAGAAATGGAAGCGGAGGACGCGGAAGAAAAAGCATGAGTATCGATAAGTTTTTTTCTGTCGCACAGGTTGTAGCCCCAATTTTTGTGGCAATTTTCCTTGGTGTTCTGGCGAAACGCAGGCAGCTCATGTCTCAGGAGAATGTGCAGGGGTTACAGCAGTTCGCGCTGAAATTCGGAATGCCCTGCGTGGTATTCACCTCCTGTCTGACGGCGGATATGGGGGCGGAATCCTTAAGCAGCATGGCGCTGGTGCTGACAGCGGTGGTTCTCTCTACAGGCCTTTCCTTCACGCTTCAGAAAAAGCGGTATCCCTACCGCAATCTGCCCATGCTGTTCAGCGCCCAGGAAACCGGCATGATGGGCATTCCGCTGTTTATCATCCTGTTCGGCACCCAGCAGGCCTATCGAATGGGAGTGCTGGATCTGATTCAGGCGGTGACCGCCTATCCGGTCATTGCGCTTCTTTCTACGGATGCCGGAGAGAATCCCACGGTTTCCCGGATTGTCCGAAACATTCTGACCTCGCCGCTGATGATTATGAGTATGCTGGGTCTGTTCCTGAATCTGACGGGTATGGTTGCCTGGCTAAACCGGGTAGGCATTGGCGGTGTGATCACCGCCAGTACATCCTTTCTCTCCCAGCCCATCAGCGCCCTGATGATTTTCAGCGTGGGCTATAATTTTTCCCTGGCAAAAGAGTGCAGAAAGCCGGTTCTGGAAATCGCGGGTATCCATTTCGGCCTGTTCGCGGTGGCCTGTGCCGCCATTCAGGGTGCGCTGTTCCTGCTTCCCAACGTGGATAATCTTACCCGCTGGGCGGTGCTGCTGTACTGTGCCCTGCCTGCCAGCTACCTGTCCCCGGGACTTGGCAGAAGCACGGAGGATGCCACCATGGCATCCGGCGTCTGCTCGGTGTTGACGGTGACGTGCCTTGCGGTTTTCTGCATCATGGCAGCGGTCATTGCATAGGAAAAGGAGGAGCTTTCGCCCAATACCATTCAGTTTATTTAGCGCTACCCTTATGCTACATTTTTGTGGCATAGGGGTACTTTTCTCTAAATAATATCAAAAAAGCACGCGGAAAGGAGAAATGCTGGCGCTGCAATGGTCTGATACTCTTTCTTGATAAAATTATTTAATTTTGTCAAGAAGACACCGCCTGGCGGCGTTGTCGTTTCCATGATTTTCGTAATAGAAAATCATGCAAACTCGTCTCATTATGATCTTCATATAGAAAACTTCAATTCATGCGAATTAAAGTTTTCTATTGAATATCAGTATGATATTGACTTTGAAAACAGCACCGTCAGCGTCACCAAAGCCGCGGCAGTGGTGGACGGCAAGCAGGTCTGCAAAGCACCGAAAACAAAGAACTCCCGCCGAGAGGTCAGCATCCCCAGGTTCCTGACAGACCGGCTTCACAATCTGATGATCGTGCAGACCAGAACAAAGGAATCGCTGGGTGCCTACTGGAAGGGCAATAACTGGCTCTTTACCCAGTCTGACGGCTCCATGATGAGCTACTCCACACCCTACGCCACCTTCCAGGATGCCATAGATCGCTACAATGCAGGCAAGGAGCCAGCCGATCAGCTTCCGCACATTCCGTTCCACGGATTGCGTCATACCTCAGCTACCTTGCTGATCGCCGCGCATCAGGATGTCCGTACCGTGTCCAACCGCTTGGGTCATGCACAGGCTTCCACGACCATGAACATCTACGCCCACGCCCTCAAAGAGAATGATCGCACAGCATCCAACGCTCTTGAAAATATGCTCTGCAAAACCGGGGCATAATTACTCAGGTATAAAACAAAGCAGGTCGGATTCAATGTCCTACCTGCTTTGTTTTATGGTTGAGGCACCGAAACCTGCTTCCCATCATAGAAAATAACGCCAAATAATGGTGCGCCCAGCAACTTTTGATATCTTCTGGAAAGTTGTGGTTTCATCCAAAATCGTCATGTAATCATTGAATCAAAAGCATCACCAAAAGTTCAGTATTCTCCGAGTTTGCGGAATAATCATTTTTTCCTGTCCTATTGTGTCTATTTTTCACCAAAAATAAATCACCTCAAAAAAGTTCGGAAAATCCGGTTTTTCAAAATCCCGATTTTTCAAAAATTTCAATCCTTCAAAAAAATAACGCCAAATTAACGCCAAGCCAATTTTGGGGTCTTTCAAACCACCCCGAAAAGTTAGAAAAACCGCCGTTTTCGTGGCGAAAACGGCGGTTTTGTTGGAGCTAGTGACCTGACTCGAACAGGCGACCTTCTCATTACGAGTGAGATGCACTACCGACTGTGCTACACTAGCAGGAACTCAAGCCCAGTTATTATATCTGAAATCAGGCAGATTGTCAACAACAATTTACAGCTTGATCCCGAGCTGGTGGGCTTTTTCCCGTATGGCCAGCAGATCATCGAAGGTCTCAGGCCGCTTGGTCACATCACGCAGAAGGGCCGAGGGGTGGTAAATCGCCGTCATCCAAAAGCCGCCCTTCTCCACCCACTGACCATGCTGGCGGGTAATGCGGTAATCCGGGTCAATGAGCCGTTTGGCCGCGATACGGCCAAGACAGACGATGATCTTCGGTTTCACCAGCGCCACCTGGTTGCGCAGATATCCGATGCAGGCATCCTGCTCCGTTTCCAGCGGGTCCCGGTTATGAGGCGGCCGGCACTTGACAATGTTGCAGATATAGCAGTTCTCCCCGCGGTACAGGTCGATGATGGACAGCATATCATCCAGCAGCTTTCCGGCTGGGCCAACAAAGGGTTCTCCCCGCAGATCCTCCTGCTCGCCGGGGCCCTCCCCTACGAACAGAATATCCGCGCATTCATCACCCACACCAAAAACCACATTGTGACGGGTCTCACACAGGCCGCAACGGACGCACTGGGCGCATTCCCGTTTCAGTTCCTCCCAGGACAGCATCAGTTACTCCTCCTGCGCTGCGATCTCCTCTTCTTACGTCTGGCCCGGATTCGAGTGCGCATATAGGCGTTGAAGGTCATATAGGCGATGGCTGCGCCCAGCACAATCACGCAGATGGTGCCCAGCGCGGACAGGAAGCCTGAAGGCGCCTTGCTGCCCTCCACCGCCGCGGAGCGAATGGTCACACCGGTTTTATCCGCCGGCTTCACATCACTCATGGCGTAGACCTCCACCTCCGCCAGTACAGAGGTGCGGTATACCACCTCAAGGGTCGCGATCAGCTGATCCTTTTTGATGGGGGCAGACAGGCCGCCGCCCACCGCCTTGTAGTTCATCTGGATGTTCTTCATCTGGGCGTTAATGGGGACAACGCTGTCCACATTCACAGTCGCCTGTCCCACGGCGTTGCACTCGCCGCCGTTGACCTTGAAGGTGCTCAGGGCCATGTCCTCATAGATGATCCGGTTGATCTTGAAGCTGTTGAAGGCATATTCCAGCAGGCTGGCCATTTCATTGAAGTTACCGTAATTCACAGGCTGCCAGCCGTTCTCGGCAAAGGTACGGGTCGCCCCCAGGATGACAGCGATGTAGTTCATATTCTTGTACTCCGCCGTGCAGACGATGGACGCGCCGTAGGACTCATAGTAGGAGGCAAAACCGCCGGTGACACGGCTGTCGTAGAAATCCTGCAGGGTGCTGTCATCGATCATATAGTTCTGGGTTTTGAATTCCTTACGGCCCTGAACCATATTGGTATCGGGAATCTGGTAGCTTTTCGCGCCGAAAATCTCCTTAAAATTCTCATTCTTGATGGCTTCCATTACGATTCGCGCCATGTCCCGGGCAGTGCTGTTGGATACCGCCGTATACAGGCCACTGACGTTGCCAAACTCCGTATTGGTGCAGCCCATCTGCTTGACCCGCTTGTTCATCAGTTCCAGGAAGGCTGCCGTGGTTCCGGAAACGTGGTGGGCCAGAGCCACCGCCGCGTCGTTGGCGTTGACCAGCAGCAGGGAATACAGCAAATCCTTAACCTTGATTTCCTCGTTACTCTTCAGGCTTTCCGACTGCACCTTGTTGACACCGGCGGGCACATAGGACTGGATGCCCTCCGTTACCGTCACAAGGTCGTCCATACCGCAGTTCTCCACCACGATCAGCGCCATGACAATTTTCGCCAGCGTGCCGGGATGGAGCTTCAGGTCTGGGTTGTAGGCGTAGACAACAGTATTCGAATTTGTCTCGAACAGGAATACGGACTGCGCCGTATCCAGCTTTTTTTCACTGCCGGCCAGCGGTGCCATGCCGTTGATGGTTCGGCAGCCCTTCTGAATACAAACGGTGCCGAAGGGCAGCTCCTCCGTCAGTGGTGTCAGAGTCTGCTCCGTCTCGGCGGGTTCCGTCTGCATGGTCTCAGCTTCGGCCGCCATCGGCACGATCACACTCTGCATCAGCAGCAGCGCGGACAGGATCAGACAGATACATTTCAATTTTTTCATAATTCACCCTCAAGAAGTCTGCGCCGGGGGTTGTCCGACGATAAAAAATCGTGTATAATGTGGGGTACATTATAACAGCTTTTCAGCGGCTAGTCAATGCGGGAGGGCCGTTCCCATGAAAAATAAGCTTTTGACCGTTCTTCTGATTCTCACCGCCCTGTTTGCCGGACTGACGCTGGGGTTGTACCTGGGCAGAAACCCTGCCGGCGGCTCTGTCACGGTATCCATCCCCGCTGAGGTGCAAACCGCCCCGGCTGCGGCGCAGACCCAGCCGGAAGCTTCCTCGGTAGGCACTGCCCTTGCCGTCAATATCAACACCGCCGATGTCGCCGGTCTGGCGCAGCTGCCGGGGATTGGTGAAGTGCTGGCGCAGAGGATTGTGGACTATCGGAAGGCCCATGGCAGTTTCACAGCCATCGAGCAGCTCACAAATGTGGAGGGCATTGGAGAAGGAAAGCTGGAAGCGATTCTGGAACAAATTACCATCGGAGGATAAGAAAGCATGAAAATACTGGTCGTGGATGACGAGGCCCTGCTGGTCAAGGGTATTCGATTTAACCTTCAGAATGAGGGCTACGATGTGATCACCGGCAGCGACGGGCTGGAAGCCGTACAAGCCGTACAGGAGCAGCAGCCTGATCTGGTGGTGCTGGATGTGATGATGCCCAATATGGACGGGCTGACGGCCTGCGCCAAAATCCGGGAATTTTCCGACATTCCCATCATCATGCTCACAGCAAAAACCGATGATATGGACAAGCTCATGGGCTTTGATCACGGTGCGGACGATTACCTCACAAAACCCTTCAACATTCTGGAGCTGAAAGCCCGAATCCGCGCTCTGCTCCGCCGGGCAGGGACCACCGAAAAGAAAGAACCCAGCAGCAGTCTGACCATCGGCACCATCACCCTGGATCTTGATGCCCGGAACGCCTACCGCAGCGGAACACTGGCGGATCTGACCGCCAAGGAATTTGACGTGATTGAATTCCTCATGCGCAACCCCAACCGGGTTTACTCCAGAGAGGCGCTGCTCGATACCATCTGGGCCTACGAATATCGCAGCGATATCCGCACGGTAGATGTGCACATCCGGCGTCTGCGGGAAAAGCTTGAGGAAAACCCGGCAGAGCCGAAATATATCCTGACGAAATGGGGCGTTGGTTATTACTTCCGAAAGTAAAGCGGCATACGGCCGGGGCTATGGAAAAACACAGTTTCGCTACGCGATGACCTATGTTGTCATCACGTCTGTGGTTCTGCTGGTTTTGAACGTCTACTGCTCCATCGCCTGTCAGAATCTGTTCTTCGAAAGCAAGAAGACCAGCATGATCGAAAAATGTCTGCTGGCGTCCGATGAAATTTCCACTCTGGAGGTTCTGAACACCTCCACCGTTTCCACTGTCATTGGACAGATCGAAAGTCTGAAGGTCAACCGGCTGCTGGTAACCGACCAGACCGGCTGCACCCTCTATGACAGCGGCCCCGCCGCCGTTGGCGCCTATGCCCTGTTCCCGGAAATTCTGTCCGCGCTGGACGGAAACGACGTTTGCTCCTGGCGCTACCGGAACGGAACCATCGATTCCCGAGCCGCCGCTCCGATCTATTATTTCGGAACCATCGTGGGCTGTGTGTACATTACAGACTACGACGCCGCCCTGGGCGGGCTGATTCAAAGCCTGCAGCGGACAATTCTGGTCATTACCCTGCTGCTGGAAATCGTTGTGGTGATCTTTTCCATCGCCTTTTCCAACACCTTCTCCCGACGGCTGAATCGAATCATGGCCTCCATGCGCGTCATTCGGGAGGGCGACTACTCCCACAAGGTCAATATGGGCGGCAACGACGAACTGACCATACTGGGAAATGAATTTAACGACCTGACGGAACGTCTGCAAACCTCTGAACAAAAGCGCAGCCGCTTCGTCTCCGACGCGTCCCACGAGTTAAAAACCCCGCTGGCCTCCATCAAACTGCTCACCGACTCCATTTTGCAGTATGACATGGACCTGGAAACCACCCGGGAATTTGTCAGCGACATCGGCAATGAGGCGGAGCGGCTGAACCGAATGACCGAAAAGCTTCTCTCTCTGACCCGGGCGGAGGGCATGGGCGGAGAGCAGGAAATGGAAATCATCTTCATGGCCCCCACCGTCCGCCGGGTGGCGAGAATGCTGAAAAACAATGCCCTGCAGGCTGGAATCACCTTTGATTTGCAGCTGGACAATGACACCTCCATCCTGATCCTTGAGGACGACCTTTACCAGATCGTGTTCAACCTCATGGAAAACGGCATCAAGTACAACCACTCCGGCGGCAAACTGACTGTCCATCTGGGCCGGGATGAGGACAACGCCACCTTAGCGGTGAGCGACACCGGCATGGGCATCCCGGAGGAGGCCGTTGAGCACGTTTTTGAGCGGTTCTACCGGGTTGACAAGGCCCGCTCCCGTCAGACCGGCGGCAGCGGGCTGGGCCTGGCCATTGTGCGCAGCATCGTCCAGCGAAACCGCGGCGCGATTTCGCTGTCCAGCACCTTGGGGAAGGGCACCACCTTTATAGTCAGCTTTCCCGCCTTTGATACGGAGGTGGATGCGGAATGAAACGTCTGTTTTGCGCCCTGCTGGCAGCGAGTCTGCTGTTTTCCCTTCTGGCGGGCTGCGGTCAGAAACTGAAAGAACCCGTCATTTTCTATTACCGGAAGGACGCCTATGAGGAGAAAATGGTCAGCCCCATCGCCGGAGAGGAGCGGGAGGTAGCCGGACACCGGGACAATCTCAAATACCTGCTCTCCTTCTACCTGATGGGGCCAATCAGCAAAGACCTGGTTTCCCCGCTCCCCCGGGGCACCTTGCTTTACAGCATTACACAGGAGGACACTGATCTGACCATTGAAATATCCAACACCACTGCCCTGCTCACGGATTCCGAGTTTTCGCTGGCCTGTGCCTGCCTGTCCATGACCTGCATGGGGCTGACCAACGCGGAAAACGTCACCATTGTCAGCGGCAGCAGGAGTCTGACCATCAGCCAGGACAACCTGCTGCTGAACGATACTGTAACACCCGAGGAGACTACAAAATGAAATTCATTTCCTGGAATGTAAACGGCCTGCGGGCCTGTGTTCAGAAGGGCTTTCTGGACTTTTTTTCTCAGGCGGACGCGGATTTCTTCTGCCTGCAGGAGACAAAACTACAGGAAGGTCAAATTGACCTTCCTCTGCCCGATTATGTACAATTCTGGAATTACGCCGAGAAAAAAGGCTACTCCGGAACGGCTGTTTTCGCCAAAGAGCAGCCGCTGTCTGTCACCTACGGCATCGGCGTTCCGGAGCTGGACGCCGAGGGCCGGCTGATCACATTGGAGTATCCCGGCTTTTATCTCGTGACCTGCTACACCCCCAACGCCCAGCCGGGTCTGGCCCGGATTGACCATCGTCTCAAATGGGATGAAGCCTTCCGAAACTACCTGTCTGAGCTGGACAAAAGCAAGCCCGTCATCGCCTGCGGCGACCTGAACGTAGCCCATCAGGAGATTGACCTGAAAAATCCCGCCTCCAACCGGGGTAACGCCGGGTTCTCTGACGAAGAGCGGGAAAGCTTCGGGAAGCTGCTGGACGTGGGCTTTACCGACACCTTCCGGTTCCGCAACCCGGAGGTAACCGGAACCTACAGCTGGTGGAGCTACCGCTTCAACGCCCGGAAAAACAACGCCGGCTGGCGCATCGACTATTTCCTTGTCTCCAACCGCATTGCGCAAAGCATTGAAGCCACGCCGATTTACTCGGAGGTCACCGGCTCGGATCACTGCCCCGTGGGACTGGAAATCGTGCTATAATCCTCCAGGATAATCCCCATTTGTCCATATTTTTTGACCAGAAAGCTGGTTTTCAGCCGCTCGATGTAGGCGAAGGGTTCCTCCGGAACAATCGGTACAAACTGCCCGGACGCCATCTCATTCTTCGGAACCAAGGAAAAGGATGGCTCTCCCTGCCGGAACCGCTTGACAGGCAGACGGGTGTCCAGTCCGAAGCCCTCCCCTACCGGCACCACGACCCCCAGATTCTCCTGCTGCCCGCCGCAGCTGACATATAACCGGCAGACCACGTCCCCGGTGAGCTTACACCGGCAAACAAAGCGATAGTATAGCCCCTGCCGCGTAACCTGCACCTTTCCGGCCTGCTGATTCCCGAAGAAAACCTCATAATTGCCAACCAACGCAAACGCCCCCTTGCCGTAACCCTATGCGGCAAGGGGGCTTATTATTCAAATTAGGGGCTGGCCGTTGATGGTCAGCTGGAAGCGAAGGCCCAGACGCTGAGCCGCGTTGCGGCACAGGGACATCCGCTTCATGAAAATCTCAAAATACTCCATGACAGAGCTGACCTTGGTGTCTACAGTCAGTTCCAGGGTCACAGTATGCTGCTCCAAATCCACCTTCAATTCCGAATGGGTAACCGAGTAATTCACCCGGTCGTGGATATCCTGGGCGATATCAGCGGTTTTTCGCACCCGGGAACGGCGCACGTCGGATTTATCTGCCAGAAACAGCGCTGCCGACACTGCGTTCACCGGCACTCCGGTGCCTTCGTCATGGTTGCCGATGGCGGTGACGATGGAGGCGATCTCCTCCGGCGGGAAATTCATCCGGTCAAGAATCCGGAAGGCCATGACAGCGCCGCTCTGGCTGTGATCCACCCGGTTGACCACATTGCCAATGTCATGCAGATATCCGGCAATTCTCGCAAGCTCCACAGTTCTTGCGGGATAACCCAGGATTTCCAGAATATCTCCGGCGGTTTTCGCCACCCGGGTCACATGGGCGAAGCTGTGCTCCGTAAAGCCCAGGGCCTGCATGGAGGCATCGGCCTGGGCAATATAAATCTTCACCGCCGGGTCCCGGCGGACTTCTTCATAGGTCATAGTCGTTTCTCCCTTCCACCAGAATAGTATGCCTGAGAATTGTAAAATCAGCAAGACCGCTTCTGTAAAAACTATGTGCGCCGCTTTCCGGGCGGCGCACAAATCTACCATAATAGATTGTCCGGCATTTGAAGGCTGGCAAAATCCCGCAGGTCCTCCAGCCCGATCTGATACGCGCCCATCCGCTCCAGCTGAGCCACGGCCTCGCTACCGTCCCGGAAGCAGGCCACCGGGCTCCAGCCAAAACGCAGATTCTTTACGGTGCCGCTCCAGGTGCCCCCCTTCTGCAAATCAGACTGGGCCACAAATACCATCCGCCCCAGGGCGTGAATGCAGCGGTTACGGCTCAATGCCCGCTGGGCTGTGAATTCCTCGTCAAAGCCGTCCTCGCTGAGATACAGCAGATTTCTGGGGGGAACCCGGTTCAGGCTGTCCGCCACAATGCTTACTACTCGCCCGCCGGCCTTCAGGCAGGCCTCCTGTGCTGCCCGGTCAGCGCCCCGGGCATTGCCGGACACCAGCGTCAAGCCCTGCTCCGCCGCCTGACGGCCTACAGCTTCCGCGAATTCCCGGTTGGGCTCCGAAAGCTCCCGGCAGCCCACCAGAGAGATGGCGGGGGTATTCAGAATCTCCACATCTCCTCTGGCCCACAGGCAGCCGGGACTGTCCAGCCCCAGACGCTGGCGCAGAATTTGGGGGTATTTTTCGCTGACCCGGGTAATGGGCACGCAGTTCCGCGCTGCCGCTCTGGCAAGATACCCGTCCAACAGGTCTTCCTGTTCCAGAAGGGAAACGATTCTCTCTGAGAATTCACCGTCGAAACCCAAACGGGTCAAGTCGGATTCCTTCAATTCCCGGCTTTCCGTGGGCTGCTCCATATCCCTCATCCGCAGTGCCAGGGAGCGCAGCTGGGCCACCGTCAGCACCTTCCGCTCCGGATCACCCAAATGGCTGGTCAGCAGGAGAAAGCCCCGTTCCCGCTGATTCACCGCAGACGCCTCCGGGGTTTGACGGGGGCTTTCACCGCTTCCTCCGTAAGCTGGCCGTCCTCCCCCAAAACCATGGGCTTCACTGTAAACTGGCAATACTTGCAGATATCATCCAGCCGGGCCTGCTCCGGGAAGTTGCTGACGAGACTCCAGGCCACGCCCTTGCGGCGGGCACGGCCGGTACGGCCAATGCGGTGGACATAGTATTCGTTTTCCTCGGGAATGTCATAATTAATGACACAATCCACATCCTCCACGTCAATACCCCGGGACGCTACGTCCGTAGCGATGAGGATAGCGAGCTTTCCGTCCCGGTAGCGCTGCATGGTCTTCTCCCGCTGGCTCTGGCGGATATCGCCGTGGATGCAGTCACAGTCCAGCCCGGCCCGCTGCAACTCGTCGCTGAGCCGCTGGCACATATGCTTGGTGTTGCAGAAGATCATGACCCGCTCATAGCCCTGGGTCTGGATCAGCCGCAGAGTGGTCTCCGCCTTGGCAAGGGGCGTACAGCCAAGGCTGAACTGATCAATGTCCGGGCGATCCTCCTGCTTCGGCTCTACGGTGATCTCCACCTCGTCCCGCTGGTACATCCAGGAAACGGTCATGACCTCCTGAGAGATGGTGGCGGAGAACAGGCCCAGATTCCTCCGGTTCTTCACTTTATCGATAATCCGGGTCACGTCCTTGAAAAAGCCCATGTCCAGCATCCGGTCGGCTTCGTCCAGCACCACGGTCTGAATTTTGTCCAGACGGATGGTCTTCCGGTTGTAGTGATCCATGAGCCGTCCGGGGGTGGCGACAACAATCTGAGGCTTGCGTTCCAGCTGCTTCACCTGTCCGCCGATGCCCGCGCCGCCGTAGAGAACCGCCACGCGAATGCCCTGAAAATAGGTCAGCAGTCCCCGCAGCTCGTCGCCGATCTGGATGGCCAGCTCCCGGGTGGGGGCCAAAATCAAGCCCTGCACCGCCTCATTGGCGGGGTCAATGTGCTCGATCATGGGGATTCCGAAGGCAAAGGTCTTTCCCGTGCCGGTGGGCGCCTTGGCGATGACGTCCTTCCACTGCATGAAATGCGGAATCGCCTCCGTCTGAATGGTGGTGGGGTAGCCGTAGCCCTTGCGCTCCAGAGCCTTCAGCATAGCCTCGCTGAGGCCCAGACTTTCAAATGTAACTTCCATAGATTTCTTCCTCTTTATATCCATAGTTGGGTTCACTATATCATCTTTTCTAACTTTTTGCAAGAGACTTATTCTTTCCGGCTGTTCTTGGAAATTTAAGATTTGCAGGAAAGCGGAACGGTGGACAAATCGGGCGGGATATGGTATATTGTAGGGTATGTTATTCTGTCCAAACCATAAGGAGACAAATTATGGGCAAACTAATCGTACTGGAAGGAACGGACGGTTCCGGGAAATCCACACAGTTTCAGCGTTTAACAGAAAGGCTGACCCGGGACGGGCAGAAATTCCAAAAGCTGGTGTTCCCGCAGTATTCCGAACCCAGCTCCGCGCTGATTCGGATGTACCTGGGCGGCGAGTTCGGGGACAAGCCCTCGGATGTGAACGCCTACGCCGCTTCCGCCTTTTATTCCGTTGACCGCTACGCTTCCTACAAAAAAGTCTGGGGACAGTGGTATGAACGCGGCGGGCTGGTGGTCTCCGACCGCTACACCACCTCCAATGCCGTGCATCAGACTTCCAAGGAACCGCCGGAAAAGCAAAGCGAATTCCTTAAGTGGCTGTATGACTTTGAATACGGCAAGCTGGGGCTTCCCAAGCCGGATCTGGTTCTTTATCTGGACGTTCCCACGGACTTCACCGAAAAAATGATGCGCTCCCGGGAAGCCGCCACCCATACCCACGCGGACATTCACGAGCAGGATATGGACTATCTCGCCGCCTGCCGCCGCGCGGGAAAATCCGCCGCCGAATACTACGGCTGGACGGTCATTCCATGCGTAAGGGACGGGGCCATGCGCTCCATTGAAGACATTCACGAAGAAATCTACCGCCACGTTGCGGCCTGTCTGGAGGATTAAATTATGGTATATATGATGTTGGGCACCGGATTTGAAGTTACCGAAGCGATGGTTCCGCTGGTCATGATGCGCCGGGCCGGAATCGAAGTGTGCACCGTGGGCATCAACGGAAAGACCGTGTACGGCAGCCGGGACATCGGCATTGTGGCCGATCTGGAGCTGGGGGAGATGGATCTGACCAATCTGGAGGGCATCGTTCTGCCCGGCGGTCTGGGAGGCGTGGCCTCCATCAAGGCAAGCCAGCCCGCTCTGGATGCCGTGAAGTTCGCCTATGAGAACCACAAACTGGTGGCCGCCATCTGCGCCGGGCCTACCATCCTTGCCATGCTCGGTATCACCGACGGCAAACGCGCCACCTGCTACCCCGGCTGTGAGGAGCAGATGGGCTCTGCGCTTATGGTTCCCGGGGCCGCTGCCATTACCGACGGCAACGTAATCACCGGCACCTCTGCCGGCTGCGCCATTCCCTTTGCCCTTCAGCTGATCACCGCGTTGAAGGGGCAGGAGGCTGCCGACAGTGTCGCGCAGCAGATCGTGATTCGCTGAGGAGGAAATACATGGAAGAGAAAAACATCCCGGAACAGGACGCTCTGCCGGTTTCCCCGTCTGTCTCCGAACCGGAAGCCACCGAGGTTCCCGTGTTCGAAGCGCTGACCTTTACCAGCGGGGAAGCTCTGCCGGAACAGCCAACGGAAGCAGCGCCTGTTGCCGAAGCCCCTGTCCCCGCTGCTGTTGACGCTTCTGCAGCTGAGGAAGTACCCGCCGAAGCGGAGGTCGCCCCATCGGCGGAAATCCCGGATGCAGAAGAGGCGGAGCCTGTCCCTGAAATACCCGCACCGGAGCAGGCCCCTCCCGCTGTAGATTTATCCATTCTGGATGACCCGGAGTTGGAGGAAGTGCTGTTTGCCGAGGAGCCGCCCTCCCCTGCTCCCGATAAGGATTTTCAGGAAACCAGCGGCAAGGATTTTCAGGAAATGATGGACGCTCCCGCCGCCGAGGAGCAGAAGCCCCCCGTAACCGAACGCCCGCCCCGGAAGGGACGCCCCAAGCGGAAAAAGGGCGAGGGCCTGCTGGGCATCCCCAATATGCTGGTCACCGTGGTGTGGCTGGCCCTGATTCTCGCCATCGGCGTCACCGCCGGACGGATGCTGTGGGTCTGCGCGGCGGACGTACTGGCCTTCGGCCGGGAGGATAAGCCCGTCACAATTACCATCTATGAGTCCGACACCATGGACGACATCATTGAAAAGCTTTACAGGAACGGGCTGATCCGCTACCGCAGCCTGTTCAAGCTCTACGCGGACATTTCCGATGCCGAGGAAGACATTGACCCCGGCATCTACGATCTGAATACCCGGTATGACTACCACGCGCTGGTGAATATGATGTCCGCCAGTTCCAGCCGTACCGTCGTTGAGGGGGTGCTGATTCCCGAGGGCTATTCCTGCCGCCAGATTTTTGCCATGCTGGAGGAAAAGCGTATCTGTACCGCGCAGGATCTAGCCGCCTATGCCGCCAGCGGCGAACTGAAGGACTACTGGTTCCTGGAAAATGTGGAGCGGGGGCAGGAATACTGCCTAGAAGGCTTCCTGTTCCCGGATACCTACGATTTCTATAAAAACTCCACCCCCAGAGAGGTGCTGGAAAAATTGCTTGATAACTTTGACCGGCGGTTTGACGAGGAAATGCGCTCCCAGATCGAGATTCTGAACGCCAACGTCACCGGCGGCGGCTACGGTGTCCGGGAGGTTGCCATTGTGGCATCCCTGATTGAGAAGGAAGCCGCCGCGCCTGCAGAAGCCCCCGCCATCGCCGGGGTCATCTACAACCGTCTGTTCCGCTGGGACAGCCCCGCCTATCTGAACATCGACGCTTCCATCGTCTATGCTCTGAACGGCAAGAGCGACTTGACCAGAGAAGACCTGCAGGTGGACTCCCCCTACAACACCTATACCCACACCGGTCTGACCCCCACGCCTATCTCCAACCCGGGTCTTTCCAGCCTGCGGGCCGCGCTGAATCCTGAAAACCACAACTATTACTACTATGTGCTGAACCCCGAAACCGGAATGCACACCTTCGCCACCACCTATGAGGAGCATTCCGCCAACGTGGCAGCCTATGCGGAGGGACAATGAGAAAACTGGAACTGCTCAGCCCCGCGGGAGATATGGAAAGGCTCAAAATGTCCGTCCTCTATGGCGCGGACGCGGTGTATCTGGCGGGAACCAGCTTCGGTATGCGCTCCTTCGCGGGAAATTTTTCCCCGGAGGAGCTGCCGGAGGCGGTGAAATTTGCCCATGCCCACGGGGTAAAATGCCATGTGACCGTAAACACCATGCCCCGCAACGACGAAGTCGCCCGGCTGCCGGACTATCTTTCGCAGCTGGACGACGCCGGAGTGGACGCGCTGATCGTGGCGGATTTAGGCGCTTTTATGCTGGCGGGGAAATACGCTCCCCATTGTGAGCGGCATATCTCCACCCAGCAGTCCATCGCCAACTACGAATGCGCCCAGAGCTGGTTTGACTTAGGCGCAAAGCGGGTGGTACTGGCCCGGGAGTGCTCCTTAGAGGAGATTCGCACCATCCGGCAGAAGGTGGATCCCCAGCTGGAAATTGAAACCTTCGGTCACGGCGCCATATGCGTCAGCTACTCCGGCCGGTGCCTGCTCAGCAACTACATGACCGGACGGGATTCCAACCGAGGTGCCTGCGCTCAGCCTTGCCGCTATCAGTACGCCCTGATGGAGGAAAAACGGCCCGGGGAATACTTCCCGGTCTATGAGGACGAAAAGGGCACCTACATCCTCAATTCCCGGGATATGTGCATGATTGACCACCTGAAGGATCTGATGGACGCGGGCGTGGACTGCATCAAAATCGAGGGCCGGGCCAAATCCGCCTATTACGCCGCCATCGTCACCGGGGCCTACCGCCACTGCATCGATGATGCGGCTGCCAGAAGAGAGATCGACCCAATTTGGCGGGATGAGGTGGAGCACGTCTCCCACCGCATCTACTCCACCGGTTTCTACTACGGGGAGCCGGGCCAATATGTGGAAAATTCCCGGTATATTCGGGAGTGGCAGATCGTGGCAAAGGTGGAATCCTGCGACGAAAACGGAATCGCGGTTTGCAGCCTGAACAACAAGTTCCGCGCCGGTGACGCGCTGGAGGTCGTGGGCCCCGATCTGCGGCCCTTCCCCGTTACTGCAGAGGGTATGGCGGGTATGGATGGCGTGCCGCTGGAGGAGGCCAGAACGCCCCAGATGCGGTTCACCCTGAAACTGCCAAAGCCCGTGCCGCCCCTGTCCATGCTGAGAAGAAGCGTGGATTTGTCCCCGAAATAACACAAGGAGGCGCGGAAAGCCAATGTCATTCAGATTATGACATAAGGCTAAAGGCCACACCTTCAAAAACTGAGTGCATCCCGTGCGGGATGCACTTTTTCTGTAAAAAGAGCATGACAAACAGGCTGATTGAAAAATCCGCTTTAGTCGGTTTACGTTTCGGAGAGCCTTCCGGTTGGGCCGGACAGGCACAAGGTACCCCTATGCCACAAAAATGTAGCATAGGGGTAGCGCTAAATTCACTTATTGGCATTGTGTGAAAGCAGGCTCTTTTTTTCTTGACAACCTGTGGTAAAATGGTAGTGTGCTATTATACCCAAATTGGAGTGTTTCCATGAAATATGTCAAAATCATCATCGCCGCAACCCTGTTGGTTCTGCTGTGCGGCTGCGCTGGGTCAGCTGGGAACGCCCGGATCGCCGCTACTACCCTGCCCGTCTGGGAGTTCTCCTCCCGGCTGTGCGCGGGGACACCCATCACCGTGACCCGTCTGGTGACCGAGCAGGTCAGCTGTCTGCATGATTACTCTCTGAATGTCCGCCAGGTAAAGGCTGCCGAGTCCGCCGAGACCATCGTTATCTCCGGTGCGGGTTTGGAGGACTTTCTGGACGATCTGCTGGTGAACGCTTCCGTCATTGATGCCTCCGAAGGCATCGACCTGCTGTGCGGAGAAGAACATGAGGACGAGCATCTTCATGAGGAAGGCCACCATCACGAGGAGGACCCCCATATCTGGCTGTCACCGGAGAATGCCCAGGTCATGGCCCGGAACATCTGCGCCGGGCTGTCCGCCCAGTATCCCGTATACAAGAAGACCTTTGAAGCCAATCTCAATGTTCTGCTGCATGATCTGGATGCGCTTCAGCAATATGGTGAAGATACGCTGTCTACCCTGAAATGCCGGGAGCTCATTACGTTCCACGATGGTTTTTCCTACTTTGCCGATGTCTTCGACCTGACCATTCTCAAGGCTGTCGAGGAAGAGTCCGGCAGCGAAGCTTCCGCCCGGGAGCTGATCGAACTGATCACGCTTGTGGAGGAGCAGTCTCTTCCCGCCATCTTTACGGAGGCCAGCGGCAGCACCTCCGCCGCCGGCATTATTGCCCGGGAAACCGGCTGCGGCATTTTCACGCTGGACATGGCCATGGCCGGGGACAGCTATTTCGACGCCATGTACCACAACATCGATACCATCAAGGAGGCTTTGGGATGAATCTGGATATTCACGGCGGCTCCTGTGGGCACTCCTGTTGTCTGCGGGTGGAGAATCTCTCCGTCAAAATCGGTGGAGACTGTATTCTGTCCAATGTAAACCTGCACGTCCACTGCGGTGAGCTGGTGGCGCTGATCGGCCCCAACGGGGCGGGCAAATCTACGTTTTTGAAGGCCGTTCTGGGTCAGCGGGACTACGAGGGCGTCATCGCCTTCTCCGAGCCGGGACAGCGCAGCAAAAAGCCCAGAATCGGCTATGTACCCCAAAGCCCCGCCTTTGACCCCAGCGATCCGGTCAGTGTAGCCGATCTGTTCGCCTGCTGCATGAGTAGGCGTCCGGCTTTTCTGGGTCTTGGAAAGT
>JALFXH010000014.1 GCA_022786965.1 Clostridiales bacterium | reverse complement strand
AGGGAAAGCTGGGGGTGGAAGGCCTGTCCCCGGAAATACTGATCGACTCTCTGCGCCGTGCCGGGGCGACCATTGAAGGGGAAGATTCCCCGGGAAACAAGGGCATCACAAAACAGGATCTGATGGCGCTTGGCCTGTCCGGCGGAGCCAACGCCGGGGCCCGGCGGCAGCAATTGCTGAAAAAGCTGGGCTTACCGGAGCGCATGAGCGCCAACACCATGCTGCAGGCGCTGAATCTTTTGTGCTCTCCGGAAGAGCTGAACGCCATTTTGGAAGAAATGTAATGGAGTAAAACCATGGTAGATATACAGGTAACAAATCTGACAAAGTTCTTTGTCATCGGCGAAAACCTGCTGGAAAACCTGACCTTTGAGATTCAGGAAGGGGAGTGCGTTGCCATTCTGGGCCGAAACGGCTGCGGCAAGACAACGCTTTTCAATATCCTGACCGGGCAGATGGATTTTGATTCCGGCGAGGTTTACGTCAATCCCAACAAAAAACTGGGCCTGATTTCCCAGATTCCCCGCTTCCCGGAGGGCTTCACGGTAGAAGATGTGCTCCGTTCCGCCTTCGCGGATATTCTGCGGGTCCGCCAGAAAATGGAACTGCTGGAATGCGAGATGGCGAACGGCGCCACGGACGCCCAGCTGCGGGAATATGATGCCCTGACCAATCGGTTTCAGACCGGCGGCGGTTACGACATGGACGTGGAGGTTGACAAAATCTGCAACGGCCTGGGCATCACGCCGGAGCAGCGGGCTCAGGAATTCGCATCTTTGTCCGGCGGTGAGAAAACCAGAGTGAATCTTGCCCGGCTGCTGCTGGAAAAGACAGACATTCTGCTGCTGGACGAGCCGACCAACCATCTGGACTTAAACAGTGTGGAGTGGCTGGAGCAGTACATCAACGCATTTAAGGGCACGGTTCTGACCATTTCCCACGACCGGTACTTTATCGATCAGGTGGCCGACCGGGTTATTGAGATTACCGATGGCCATGCGGAATTCTACTCCGGAAACTATTCCTTCTATATGGACGAAAAACAGGCCCGGTTCGATCTGCAATTAAAGCAGTACGAACAGGAGCAGGCAAAGCTGAAGCAGCTGGGTTACACCGTGGAGCGGATGAAGGGCTGGGGCATCAACAACCGCACCCTCTACCGCCGGGCCATGTCCATCCAGCACCGCATGGAACGAATTCGTAAAACGGAAAAGCCCAAAAAAGAGCGGACCATGAAGGCCTCCTTTGGGGAAAAGGAGTTTTCAGGCGACATTGTCTTCAAAATGAAAAATGTCTCCAAGTCCTTTGGCGATCGGGTTCTGTTCTCTGACGTGAATCTGACGGTGGAGGGCGGCGAGCGGATTGCCCTGCTGGGCGACAACGGCACGGGTAAGACCACATTTATCAAGTGCCTGCTGGGTGACGAGGACTGTGCCGGTAAGATTCAGTTTGGCCCCACCGTGAAATTTGGGTATCTGCCCCAGATCATTCATTTTGACCACCCGGAGCGAAGCCTGTACGACACCATGCTCTACGAGAAGAATTGCACTCCTCAGACTGCCCGTGACCGTTTGGGCGCATTTTTGTTCCAGGGCGAGGATGTATTCAAGCAGGTGGGAAATCTCTCCGGCGGTGAGCAGTCCCGTCTGCGGCTGTGTATGCTGATGGACGAGAAGATTAACCTTCTGATTCTGGACGAGCCTACGAACCATCTGGATATCGCCTCCCGGGAGTGGGTGGAAGCTGCCATCGAGGAATTTGAGGGTGTGCTGCTGTTTGTCTCCCACGACCGGTACTTTATTGAGAAATTCGCGGAGCGTATCTGGCTGCTGGAGAACGGCACCATTCGTGATTTCAAATGCGGCTATCAGAAATACCGCTCCATTCTGGAGCACGAGGCAGCGGCAAAGCCAATTGTCACCGCCACGCCCAAGCCGAAAAAAGAGAAGCCCAAAGGCGGCACCAAGGATACGGACAAGCTGGTTCGCCGTCTGGAGAGGGAAATTGAAAAGCAGGAAGCGTTGATCGCAAATTTGGAAACCCAAATGGAAGCCGCTGCCACCGACTATCAGGAGCTGACTCGGCTTTTGGGGGAGAAGGAAGAGGCGGAAGCGGTGCTGATGGATTTGATGGAGCAATGGGACGCTGCGCAGGCATAAGGAATCTCCTCCATTGACCAGCAATTACGCGAAATGTATAGTTGACACGATAGAAACAAATGCTATAATAGATGGCATATGACAAAAAAGGAGAGAAAAACATGAGTTCTTGTAGTGGAAACTGCTCTTCCTGCGGCTCCGATTGCGCCGACCGCAAGGAAGAAAGCCTTCTGGCTGAGCTGAATCCCCATTCCAGCGTGAAAAAGGTGATCGCCGTGGTATCCGGCAAGGGCGGCGTGGGCAAGTCCACGGTTACCGCCATGCTGGCAGTGGCAATGGCCCGGCAGGGCAAAAAGGTGGCCGTGCTGGACGCGGATATTACCGGCCCCTCCGCACCCACGGCTTTCGGCGTCAACGAGTGCCAGGGCGCCAATGAGGACGGCCTGTTCCCGGCGCTGACCCGGGGCGGCATTCAGGTTATGTCCATCAATCTGCTTCTGGACAACCCTGCCGATCCCGTTGTATGGCGCGGCCCCGTTATCGCCGGAGCGGTGAAGCAGTTCTGGACCGATGTGATCTGGGAGGACGTGGACTATATGTTCGTGGATATGCCTCCAGGAACCGGTGATGTGCCCCTGACCGTGTTCCAGAGCCTGCCCATTGACGGCGTGGTCATCGTCACTACCCCCCAGGATCTGGTATCCATGATCGTGGCCAAGGCCGTCAAGATGGCCAACATGATGCACATTCCCGTGCTGGGCTTCGTGGAGAACTATTCCTATCTGCAGTGCCCGGACTGCGGTAAGAAGATTGAAGTCTTCGGCAAGTCTCATATCAATGAGATCGCTGCCAAATTTGACCTTCCCGTGCTGGCAAAGCTGCCCATCGATCCCACTGTGGCGGAGGCTTATGACAACGGTCTGATGGAAACCGTGAACACCGATGCGGTCAGCGGTGTAATCGACGCGGTTCTGAAAGCATAATGAAACAGAAAACCCGGCAAAAGGCGGGTGCTCGTAAAACAGTTTCAGTCCCGGCAGTAATGTCTGCCGGGACTTTTCTTGCATATATTGAAGCCGTATGATATAATTAAGCAGGCCGATAAACTGGAATTTGACGAAGGAGTGTGAATACATGAAAAAGAAACTCTCCCTTGCCTTTGCTATCATTGTTATTCTTTCTGTTGTGTTTTTCCCTATGACAACCACACACAGAATTTCAAGTGATGGAGATATTCTTACACATCAGAAAGAAAAAGTCGGAACTTGCAAACTAGAAATCGAAATTAAAGAAGTTTCGTCTTTGTTGTTCCGCTACAAAAAGAGTTTCACCTTTGCCATTGATGACAATTTCGTTGAAGAGTTTGAAACCACATCTTATTCCGAAGCTGATAAAATCTGCTTTATTTCTCAAATGTATTATAACAACGAAACAGATGAAATGTGCGTGGCTTCCTTGACTTATCCAGGTGATTTGTCCTATGCTATTCTGAATTTAGGTGCAAATTATTATTTCATAAATAATGGGGCTAATATCGCCCATTCTGAATTACCTATTTCATAAATTCCAATTTGTCGAACTGATAAAGAGCGCACTTCTATACGGGGCAAGCCCAGTATGTGTGCTCAGAGAGACCGAACACCCCGGACACCTGAATGTCCGGGGCTTTTTGCGTCACTATGTTCCGAACAAGGGATTGTATCCCTTGCGCCGCTTTGCGGCTATCTTCTTAAGGCAAAAGGCGTGACCACTTTCGTCACGCCTTTTGCCTATTTAACTGTCTTACGAGCAACGCCCAAAAGCCGGGTTTTCTTTGTGATAACACGAAATAACAGTAGCGTTCCCAGGGATAATGTGCTACAATACGCACAGAGTATTGATGAATCGAAAGGGAGAACAGCATTGGAGACAAATGAGATCACTGGCTTTCAGACAAAGGACTACTGGTATGACCTGCCGGAGGAGCTGATTGCGCAGACCCCTCTGCAAAAGCGGGATACTTCCCGGCTGATGGTGCTGAACCGGGAGACGGGAGAGATCAGTCATAAGCATTTTTATGATATTGTGGATTATCTGAATCCGGGGGACTGCCTGGTGATGAATGATTCCCGGGTGCTGCCGGCAAGACTTTTGGGTCATCGTCCCACCGGCGGCGCTGTGGAGGTGCTGTTGCTGCGGGATCTGGGCAATAACCGCTGGGAGTGCCTGTGTAAGCCAGGACGGAAAATGCTTCCCGGGAACGAAGTCAGTTTCGGAAATGGGGAATTAAAGGCAGTTGTCCGGGAAGTCCGGGATGACGGAAACCGGGTGGTGGAATTTTTCTACGAGGGAATTTTCCTGGAGGTTCTGGAGCGCCTAGGAAAAATGCCCCTGCCGCCCTATATCAAAGCGGAGCTTGCCGATCAGGAACGGTATCAGACGGTATATTCCCGGGAGGTGGGTTCCGCTGCGGCACCTACTGCTGGACTGCACTTTACCAACGAGTTATTGGATAAGGTTCGGGCGAAGGGCGTGAAGACCGCGTTTGTAACCCTGCATGTGGGTCTTGGCACCTTCCGCCCGGTGAAAGCGGACAACATTCTGGAACACCATATGCACAGTGAGCTTTGCATGATGTGTGAGGAAACGGCGCAGATTTTGAATGAAACCAGAAAAAATGGGGGACGGGTGATCTGTGTAGGCACCACCTCCTGCCGAACGCTGGAATCTCTGGCAGGGGAGGACGGAACCTTCGCCGCCGGTTCCAAGTGGACGGATATTTTCATTTATCCCGGCTATCAATTCAAGGCGATGGACGGACTGATCACCAATTTCCACCTGCCGGAGAGCACGCTGGTGATGCTGGTGTCGGCCTTTGCCGGACGGGAAAACGTATTGAACGCCTATGCGGAAGCGGTAAGGGAGCGCTATCGCTTCTTCAGCTTTGGCGACGCCATGTGTATTATGTGAGGTATGGATGTTTGAACTGAAAAAAACGGAGGGAAAGGCCCGGCGGGGGGAATTTACCTGTGCCCATGGTACGGTCCAGACTCCGGTGTTTATGAACGTAGGCACCCAGGGTGCCATCAAGGGCGCTCTGAGCGCGGAAGATCTGAAAAATATCGGCTGCCAGGTGGAGCTGTCCAACACCTATCACCTGCATTTGCGGCCCACGGATAAAATCGTCCGGGAAATGGGCGGCCTGCATAAATTTATGACCTGGGACGGCCCAATCCTCACGGATTCCGGCGGATTTCAGGTATTCAGCCTGTCATCTCTGCGGAAGATCAAGGAAGAGGGCGTGTATTTTGCGTCCCATATCGATGGCCGTAGAATATTCATGGGCCCGGAGGAGAGTATGCGGATTCAGTCCAATCTGGGCAGCGATATCTGCATGGCCTTTGACGAATGCATTGAGAATCCTTCCCCCCGTGATTATGTTAAGCAGAGCATCGATCGGACCTACCGCTGGCTGGTGCGCTGTAAAGAAGAGAATGCGCGGTTAAACAGGCTGCCGGACACGGTGAATCCGCAGCAGATGCTGTGGGGCATCAATCAGGGCGGCACATACCCTGACCTTCGGGTGGAGCACATGAAGCGGATTGCGGATTTGGATCTGCCCGGCTACGCCATCGGCGGTCTTGCGGTGGGAGAAACGGCGCAGGAAATGTACGACATCATCGATGCGGTTGAGCCATATATGCCCGCGGACAAGACCCGCTACCTGATGGGAGTGGGTACGCCCACCAACATAATTGAAGCTGTCGCCCGGGGCGTGGACTTCTTCGACTGCGTCATGCCCGCCCGGAATGCCCGGCACGCTCGGCTGAACACCTGGGAAGGCGCCATCAACCTGAAAAACGCGAAATATATGACGGATGAGCGGCCGATTGATCCCCAGTGCGATTGCCCGGTATGCCGCCGGTTCAGCCGTGCCTATATCCGCCATCTCTTTATCGCGGAGGAGATGCTTGCCATGCGACTTGCGGTGATGCACAACCTGTATTTTTACAATAAGCTCATGGAGCGGATTCGTCAGGCACTGGACGAGGGGACCTTCGCACAGTTCCGGGCGGAGTATTCCGAGAAATTGGCGAGAAGAATCTAAAGTTGCCCTTGCTTTTTACGGGAACGATGCTATAATAGTGTCTATATTAAAAACGAAGGAGTTTTTTTAATGAATTTTCTGACTTCAACCAGTGCAGGCGCCGGCATGGGCAGCACTCTGATTATGATGGTGCTGATGATCGCCATTTTCTACTTCATGCTGATTCGGCCCGAGAACAAGCGCAAGAAGGAAGCCGAGCAGATGCGTTCTTCCGTGAAGAAGGGCGACAAGATCACCACCATCGGCGGCATCACCGGCACTGTTGTGGATGTTAAGGAGAGCCGTATCGTTCTGGAAACCGGTGCGGATCAGGTTCGCATCGAGTTTGAGAAGTGGGCCATTTCCACCAACGAAACCGCTGCCGAGAACGCGAAGGCAGAAGCCAAAAAGGCGCAGGAAGCCAAGGCCAAGGCCAAGGCCGCCAAGAAAGCCGAAAAGAATCAGTAATGGATACAGAAAACAGGCTCCGAATTTGTTCGGGGCCTGTTTTTTATCATGCGTTGTACGGGCAATACTAATTCTTGATTGAAGCATTTAATCAAGAGTTAGTATAAATAAAATTCAAGGGGCTGATCATAAACGGAATGCCCGGTCTCCAAAACCTCTCCCTCCACGGTGATGGTAATGGCATCGGCCTGGTAGGCAGTCAGGAAGGTGTTCACCACACTGCCCATCAGCACATATTCCCCAGCGGTACCCATGGGCAGAAGGGACTGCCGCAGAGCGTCATTGAAGTCTGCTTCCAGTGTGGCTTTTCCTGTATCAGTAGACACCTCCATGACAGTGCTGACGCTGGTATCTTCAGCTAGCACACCGACATTGACCAGCTGCTGGATTATGACAGCGTCCGTTATGGCGGGAACTGCGATATCCGTTTTGACAAAGCCATCCGCATTCTCGTTGGGTGAGAATACGGTCAGAATTTCCAGCGGCTCTGTGGTTTCCACCGCAGTGGTGGGGGTAGAAGCGGTACTGCTGCAACTGGTGAGCAGCAGGCAGCAGAGCAGAATCAACAGCAGTGTTTTTTTCATGACAGAAAAACTCCTTATAAGAGACCCAAACAGGTGCATATGCTTCAGGTCATAATGCGGGGCTTCCGAAATGGGAAGCCCCGCTGTAACAGCCTATTAATCAAGCGAAACGTAATCCATGCAAATCCAGCCGGTGCTGATTTCGCCCCAGGTGGTGCCGTCCACGGTCTTCTGGGAGAGAATAGTCACTTTGGTGCCGTACTTCAGGGAGCCTACGACATCGTAGGTGGAACCCGCGCCGCTGCGAACCCGCAGGCCGCTTTCGGCGGTAACGATAGCCTTGTCGCCGCTGGAGGAGCTGTCGCTGCCGGAGTTGGTTCCGGAGCCGGTATCCACATAGGCCATGCTGATCCAGCCCTTGTTGGTGCAGCCCCAGGTCACGCCATCATAGGTGAACTGCTCCAGAACCGTCACACTGTCGCCCTCGGCGTAAGTACCCACGGAATTGTAGCCCTTGCCGGGGCCGCTGCGGATATTCAGACCGCCGCCGGCGGTTACAGTACCCTTGACGGTGTTGGAACCGGTAGTGCCGTCCTGATAGACATAATTCAGGCTGATCCAGCCCTTGCTGGTGCGGCCCCAATCACCGCTCTTCTCCAGAATCTCCACCCGGGCGCCGTAGGAGTAACTGCCGACACTGTCGCTGTCCTTGGTGGCGCTGGCACGGATATTCAGCTGTTTTGCGGTGACGATGCCGCGGAACTGAACCGTGGTGCTGCCGTTACCGGTGCTGGCAGTCGTATTATTGTTGCTGGTATTGTCAGAGGGAGTGTTCGTGGTGGTTCCGCTGGTATTGACGTACTCCATCTTGACCCAGCCCTTATTGGTGCGGCCCCAGCCATTCTTGGTCTCCAGAATGGTAACCACATCGCCCTTGTTGTAGGAGCCCTGAACCTTACCGTCCTGACTTGCCTCACTGCGGATATTCAGGTTGTTGACAGTTACCACGCCCTTAACGCTCATGGTATCCGTATTGCCGGCAGTGGGCTCAGTAGCGGTGTTTCCACCGGCAGGCGTGCTGGAATCCCCACCGGTAGGCATCTGGCTGGGAATATCCATTTCCACATAATCCATCACAATCCAGCCGGCCTCAGGGGAGATGATATAGGCCCAGCTGATACCGGTGACTTCCTCACGGCGGCTGATCTCAACCTTATCACCCGCGTCCAATGTGCCAACAATCGTGGCTTCCGTGCTGGGTGAGCTGCGAATGTTGATCTGACTGGTCACAGTTGCGGTGTTCTCATTCACAGGCTCGGTCGCCTCGGTGGTGGGAGTCTCAGTTTCGGTGGGCGCGGAGGTGTCTGTCAGACTGAGACCGGGGGTTTGTGGGTTTGTATCCGCAGGCTCAGCCGACTCCTTCTTGAACAGGCTGCAGCCGGAAAGCAGCGTTGCGGTCAGAGCCGTTGCAAGCAGCAGGCTCAGTGGCTTTCTGAGGTTGTATGATTGGGAGAAATTCATGGGGTTACCTCACTTTCGTCTCATTTCTCGACACTATTATAGCGAACAAGGTAGGGCTTTGTCAATAGCGTAAGAATATCTTAAATATTTTCCAGGGAAGATTATGGAAACGTGACAGTCAATACTTGACAATACCGCGTTGACAGTGGTACAATAACCCGGAACTAAATACCGCTGTGAACGGAAAGAGTACCGCATTTCACCTTTCAGAGAGTCCGGGCCGTCGGCTGTAAGCCCGGATATGCGTGAGAGCGGGAAGGTGCGTCCGGGAGCGGAAAGCGAGCAAAAGTGAGAAATAAGAGTGGAACCGCGGTCTCAGCCGCCTCTTGTACATAAGTACAGGGGGCGTTTTATTTTTTTATGTCAATCACAGGAGGTAATACCATGTATCTATACAATTCTCTGTCCCACAAGAAGGAACTGTTTGTCCCCAACAATCCCGAGCAGGTAAAGATGTACACTTGCGGCCCCACGGTGTATCACTTTGCCCATATCGGCAATCTGCGCACCTATATTATGGAGGATGTGCTGGAAAAGGCTCTGCGCTATACCGGGTACAACGTCAAGCGCGTTATGAACATCACCGACGTGGGCCATCTGGCCTCTGACGCCGATACCGGCGAGGACAAGATGCTAAAGGGCGCCCGCCGGGAGCACAAAACCGTCATGGAGATCGCAAAATACTATACCGATGCTTTCTTCTCTGACTGTGACAAACTGAATATCAAGCGGCCGGATGTGGTGGAGCCTGCCACCAATTGTATTGATGAATATATTCATATGGTACAGACGCTGTTGGACAAGGGAAAGGCATACCTTGCCGGCGGCAACGTGTATTTCGATACGTCCACTCTGGATAAATACTACGTCTTCAACGACCATGATGAGGAAGACCTGGCTGTGGGCGTCCGGGAGGGCGTGGAAGAGGACGCCAACAAGAAGAACAAAAATGATTTTGTGCTCTGGTTTACCAAGTCCAAGTTTGAGGATCAGGCCCTGAAGTGGGATTCTCCCTGGGGTGTGGGGTATCCGGGCTGGCACATCGAGTGCTCCTGCATTTCCATGAAGCACCTTGGCGAGGACTTGGACATCCACTGCGGCGGCATCGACAATGCCTTCCCGCACCATACCAACGAAATCGCTCAGTCCGAGAGCTATCTGGGCCACAAGTGGTGCAATTACTGGTTCCATGTCCACCATCTCAATACCGACAACGGAAAAATGTCCAAATCCAAGGGCGAGTTCCTGACGGTCTCCCTGCTGGAGCAGAAGGGCTACGACCCCATGGCCTACCGGCTGTTCTGCCTGCAGAGCCACTACCGCCGGAACCTGGTGTTCTCCTGGGAGAATCTGGACAACGCCGTTGCCGCCTATGACAAGCTGGTTGCAAAGATTGCCACGCTGAAAAATGACGGGGATGTGGATCAGGAAGCCTTTGACAAACTGAAAGAGCGGTTTGTGAACGCGCTGAACGGTGACCTCAATACCTCTGTCGCCGTAACGGCTCTGTATGATGTGCTGAAGGCCAAGTGCAATGACGCCACCAAGCTGGCATTGATCGCGGACTTTGAGCAGGTGCTGTCCCTGAACCTGCTGCCTGCCGCCGAGAAGCTGAGCAAAGCCAAGGCTGAGGAGGAAGCCGCCAACGCAGACCCTGAAATTGACGCGCTGGTTGCCGCCCGGACGGAGGCCAAGAAGGCAAAGAATTTTGCTGAGGCTGACCGGATCCGGGACGAGCTGAAGGCCCGGGGCATTGAAATCATTGACACGCCCCAGGGCGCAAAGTGGAGAAAAGTATGAAGCTGCTGATTTTAGACGGCAACAGTGTGATTAACCGGGCCTATTTCGGTGTTCGTCCTCTGACAACCCGGGACGGCCTGTACACCCATGCTATCTACGGCTTTCTGAATATTCTGGAGCGGATTGAAAAGGAGGAGCAGCCGGAGGCAATCGCTGTGGCGTTCGACCTCCACGGCCCAACCTTCCGTCACCTCAAATACGAAGGCTACAAGGCGAACCGTCATGGTATGCCTGAGGAACTGGCTCAGCAGATGCCAATAATGAAGGATGTTCTGCGGGCTATGAACATCCCAATTTACGAATGTCAGGGCTGGGAAGCGGACGATGTGATCGGCACAGCGGCGAGGATTTGTTCCCAGCAGGGCTGGGAGTGCGTCATCGTCACCGGCGACCGGGATTCTTTACAGCTGATTGATGAAAATGTTCATGTGAAGTTGGTGATCTCCAAGCCGGGGCAGACCACGGCGACTCTGTATACGGAAGAGGTTTTCCGGGAGGAATACGGTTTTGAGCCGAAGAAACTTATCGATCTGAAAGCTCTGATGGGGGATTCCTCCGACAATATTCCCGGTGTAGGGGGCGTTGGTCCCAAAACAGCAAAGGATTTGCTTGCGAAATTTGGCAGCCTTGACGGCGTATATGCCCATCTGGACGATCCCTCCATCCGTCCGAAGCTGCGGGAGAAGCTGGAAAAGGATAGAGAACAGGCATACCTTTCCTATGATCTGGCAACCATCCGTCCGGAAGCTCCGGTGGAATTTGCGCCCCGGGACGCCATCGTCCAGCCCTATAATCGCCCAGAGCTGTATAAGCTGTTTCAGAAGTTGGAATTTGTGCGGCTGATTGACAAATATGGTCTTCGCGGTGCGGCAGAGGAAGCACCAAAGCAGGAGACCGCCGTCAAGGCCCTGCCCAGGGTGGACACCCTGCCCGCAGATGTTACGGCGTGCGCTCTGTATCTGGCGGAGGACGGAAGCCTCGGTATCGCCTGGGTAGATGGCGTGTGCGCCTTTACACCCATGGAGCTAACGATGCAGGGTATTGTCCTTGCGGACAAAATGCTGGTTCTCCACGATAGTAAGAGTACCTTCCATCGGCTGGATACGTTTGGAATTTCCGGAGGAAAGTGCGTATTCGATACGGCTCTCGCTGCCTATGACCTGAATCCATCCCAGTCTGACTATCCCGTCTCCAAGCTGGCAACCAATTACCTCGGAACCTCTGTAGAGGACGGGGATGCCGCTTCCTGCGCCGAGGCAATGTGGCAGCTGCGGCCCGCACTGTGTTCGGAACTGGAAAAGAGCGGCATGATATCTCTGTATCGGGATATGGAGCTGCCCCTGTGCGAAGTGCTTTACCGTATGGAAAACAGAGGTATCCGCATCGACCGCAATCAGCTGGAGCAGTTTG
>JALFXH010000190.1 GCA_022786965.1 Clostridiales bacterium | reverse complement strand
ATCTCACCGGCGGCCCCTGCATCTACAAGCGGATCTCCGGCTGCGGCAGCGGCACCGAGTACATGGCGGTGACCCCCTGGGGCGACCTGTACCCCTGCCACCAGTTTGTGGGCGAGGAGCGGTTCAAGCTGGGCAACATCTGGGACGGGGTGACCAACACCGAAATCCAGGGCGAATTCGCTGCCTGCAACGTCTACGCCCATCCCGAGTGCCGGGAGTGCTGGGCGCGGCTCTACTGCTCTGGTGGCTGCGCTGCCAACGCCTACCACGCCACCGGCTCCGTCACCGGCGTGTATGAGCAGGGGTGCAGGCTGTTCCGCAAGCGCATGGAGTGCGCCATCATGGTGGCCGTCCACCGGGCACTGGGAGAATAAATGGACACGCCAATCTGTGATTTTGTCCGGGATTATGGGTCAAAAGACAACATCCGCCTGCATATGCCGGGACATAAGGGGAAGAACCAGCTTGGCATAGAAAGCTTGGATATTACGGAAATCGATGGAGCGGACAGCCTGTACGAGGCCTCCGGCATCATCCAAAGAAGCGAGGAAAACGCAAGCCGCCTGTTCGGCTGTCCCACGTTTTACTCCACGGAAGGGTCGTCTCAGTGCATCCGGGCCATGCTGTATCTGGCCTTGCTCCACGCGAAGGAATTTGGAAAACGGCCCGTCATTGCCGCCGGGCGCAACGCCCACAAGACCTTCCTTACCGGGGCGGCTCTGCTGGATTTGGATGTGCAGTGGCTGTATCCGGAAGACGGCGGCTCCTACCTGTCCTGTGATCTTACGGCTGAGGCAGTGGAAGGGGTGCTGAAAGCGGAGAAGCCCACGGCAGTGTACCTGACCAGCCCGGACTATCTGGGAAATGTGGCGGATATTGCAGGAATCGCCGAAGTGTGCCATCGCCACGGAGCGCTGCTGCTGGTGGACAACGCCCACGGAGCGTACCTGAAATTTCTGAACCCCTCACGGCATCCCATGGATCTGGGCGCGGACCTTTGCTGCGACTCCGCCCACAAGACCCTGCCGGTGCTCACCGGGGGCGCGTATCTGCACTGCACAGCGGAGTTCCGGGACTGGGCGAAAAACGCCCTGGCCCTGTTTGGCTCCACCAGTCCCTCCTACCTGATTTTGCAGTCCCTGGATGGGGCGAATCCTTACCTCGCATCATTGGCGGACAAACTGAAAGGATTTCTTCCCCAGGTGGAAGCGGTCAGGGAAAAGCTGACGGAAAAGGGCTACAGACTCTGCGGTCAGGAACCGTTGAAAATCACCATTTCCCCCAAGCCCTATGGCTATACCGGGCAGGAACTGGCGCAAATGCTGCAAAAAAGGCATATCGTCAGCGAATTTGCCGACCCGGATTTTCTGGTACTGATGCTGACACCCGAGAATACGATGTCGGAGCTGGATACGCTGGCGGAGGCCCTGCTGTCCATTCCCGGTCAAGCCCCCATTTTGGAGCGGCCGCCCCGGTTCCGGCAGGGCCAACGGGTGCGCTCCCCCAGGGAGGCCATGCTTTCCCCTATGGAAACACTTCCCGTAGCGCAATGCGAGGGCCGGGTTCTGGCGGCGGCTACAGTGGGCTGCCCCCCGGCGGTGCCCATCGTGGTCAGCGGGGAGCGGATAGACGCCCACGCCATGGCGTGCTTCCGCTATTACGGCATCACCCATTGCAGCGTTATGAAATGAACCAACCCGGACATTCCGTCCGGGTTGGTTCACTATGGAAGAGGAGCGCATTTGACCAGCACGCCCTTTTCTGAATCCACACGGAACAGCGTGTTGTCCGCAATCTCAGCGGCGTCCTCAAACAAAGTGCCGTAGGTGCTGATGAAATAATCGTCTGCCGTGAAAATCGCGACGTAGTCATAATCCGAACGCAGGCAGCTCCACCAGTCATCTGGCGACACATTCCTGAATTGAATATTGTCGATTCGCGTATCCTTCGGCCCAAAACGCTCCCCCAGAGAGCTGTCCAGATGGGCGGGGTAGGCATTCAACCGCATGGCCAGACGTGCGATATGCACGTCGCTCTGACAGATCAGGTAGATTCTGTCACCCTCGCCGCAGCTGGCATTCAGCAGTTGTGTCAGCGGAATGAATTGCCCGCGGCAGACATAAGACTGATCCACATCCTCCCGGGTAATGAAGGCCAGGACTTCATGGATGGGAGTAACGGCGTACAAAGCCGTAAGACACACCATCACCCACAGCGAGGAACGGACAGGGGAATTGATCTGGGAGATCAGACGGCAGAATGACAGCCAAATGACGATCCAAACGGAAAGAAAGCTCATGCGGATATATCGGTCATAGGATGCCAGCTCCAGCGCCTCCCTTTCGATGAAGTTATACACATAGGTTGCGCCCATGGAATAAATGTAGAGGCATAGAGAGAGGTACAGGAGCAATGCGGTACCGATCGTGGCGCCCTTGGGGTATCCCCGGCGTATCAGGCCCCAGACAGCCAGAGCCAGCAGTAAGGTAAGCAGACAGAAAGCAAAAAAATAGGTGACTGGCATGGGGTAGTAGAGAATGCGGAAGGAGAAGAATGCTTCTTTGAAACGATCGACCACCGTCTGGCGGTATGTGCTGTCATTGTGCAGAAAGAACATCTTTGTGTAAGAGAGAAGGTCAATCCTGTTATTGAACTGGATATAACACCCGGAGGTGATGACCTCGATCTTCCACAGCAGCTTTGCCATCAATGACGAGGCCAGGGGAAGCCCCATGAGCAGGTAGGACCGGCATTTCCTGCCGGGTTTGGAAGCGCTTTTCTGAGCAGGCAGGACAAACAGGCATCTCAAAAGATACGCGATCGCGGCGAAGCAGGCGAAAAACATCCCAACATCCTTGGATAGTACCAGCATAGCACAGTACATGGATACAGATATCAGCGTGAGGCAATCAGAATCACTTCCCAGCAGAACCATGGCGAAGGTGTAGCCGGCGGCAGCGCCGACAAAAGCGTCGATCATCACACCGGCGAAATTATACCCGAAGAAAAACGGCAGGTGGATAAAAAGGGGAATGGAAGCATTCAGAAGCATTTCCAGCGGACGCTTGAAGGACAGCCGCTGCAAAAACGGCATACCCAGCGACACCATCAGAATCTGATAAGCAAGGTATGCCCGCCATTCGCTGAAGGACATTTCTGGCTTTGTCAGCAAGTAGATTTTCTGGAAGAAATACTGAAACAGACACATTCCCGGCGGATAGGAGGGATAGCCGGAATAGGCGGCAGGATTTGTACTGAAGTCATTGAGATATGTTGTGGTTTTTACGCAGTACATCCAGTGGGTAAATTCATCTGTGACGGTTGCACGAAGATTGAAGTCGCCCAGATAAAAAAAGCAGAAATATGCCAGGAAAAGAAACAGGCCGGGGGTAAGCAGATTCCGAGCAAGACAGGCACGATGCTCCTTCCGCTCAGACGGCGGGGCAATCAGACACAGGCAGCCAACATAGACGTAGATACCCAACGCCGCCGCGATGACGGCGTAAACACCCCAAAGCAACCGTCCGAGCAGTCCAAACAGAAACAGAACGAGGACAATGCCGATACAGGTGATGGGCATGATCGCCTCAAAACGCCTGTGAAATCGAACTACCCCCAAAAGACTGCCGGAAAAAAGGATCAGCAATAGCAGAATGCTGGAAATCATGGAAGAAATTCCTCCTTCAGCGTGATAGCCTTGTTATAGAATTCGCATTGCTGCTCATGCGTCCTGGGACGGCATGAAGATGCTGCGAACAAAGTATCTGCCAAAGTATTATACAGGAAACGCCATGATTTGGCAAGTATTATGACAGACTCACCACTGAATGATGGGAATACGACAGGATTCCCATAAAACCAGTGATTGTCTGCCTTTCTGCTATGCAGCCAGTCTGGTTAGGCCCTTATGCCGCTTCCTTCATGCGCTGCCGTACCACGTTGGCAAGCCTTGCGATGAACTCCCCGTTGGTGGGCTTGCCCCGGTCGGGGCTGACGGTGTTGCCGAAGAAGCCGCACAATATGTCCATGTCGCCCCGGGTCCAGGTTACCTCGATGAGGTGCCGGATACCCCGCTCCACCCGGGAGGCGGTGGTGTCGAACTTGGCGGCGATCTGGGGGTACAGCCCGAAGGTGATGTTGTTGATGTAGTAGCGGTTCTCCACCGCCATCAGCACGGCCTCCACCACATAGGGGTGGCCCACCAGATGGTCCGGGGTGCCCATTTCCAGCAGAATCCGGCGCACCAGATATTCCGGGTCCTGCTCCATGGGCTTCTGGTCTGCCATCAGTCGCTGCAGAGCTTTCTTTGCCTGCTCCTGCTCCGTGGGGGTCTGGGCGGTACACAGCCGCATGAGGGCGTCAACCTGCAATTCCAAATTTCGCATTTTATCTTCCTCCTGTAAAAATGAATGATACCCGTTTTGTTGGACACTTTCGGTGGTAACATTTTGTAATCAACAGAAGCATCCGACAAAGTCCGACAGAGTAGTTGACTTTAGTATGCAAATATGCTATTATTCAGGTGTATCAAACCAGGAATAGCAGGATTTGAATACTAAAGTAACTTTCTGATGGGATCATATCACGACAAAAGTGAACTGTCAACCCATAAAATAGCTACTTTAGTAATCTTCTGCGAATTGCACAAAGATTAGGGGGAGCTTTTGTGTTTTTTGATCGATTTCAGGCGCTGTGTGAGCAGAAGGGCGTCAGCGTCTACCGGGCCTGCACGGATATCGGCCTGAACCGCAGCGCGGTGGCCAAATGGAAGGCCGGGGGCAAGCCTAACGGCAATACCGCCGGAAAACTGGCGGAGTATCTGGGGGTCACTACGGACTACCTGCTCACCGGGCAGGCTGAGCCGAAACCGAAGGTCACCGATGACGATATCAAATTTGCCCTCTTCGGCGGCGATGGGGAGATTACCGACGCCATGTATGAAGAGGTAAAACAGTTTGCTGCCTTCGTGCGTCAGCGGGAGGCGGAAAAGAAGGAGTAACCATGGAAATCCCTGTTCTGTATGGCCTCGCGCAGCAACAGAATATTCCGGTTTATCGCTTTCCCCTGCCGAAAACCGGCTCCATGTCCCTGATGGACGAGCAGGGGCACTGCTTCATTGGCATGGACGAGGGGGTGCGGGACGGCGGCGTACAGGAGCGGGTACACCTGAGCCATGAGTTGGGCCACTGCGTCACCGGCAGCTTCTACAACCGCTACGCCGCCGTGGACTGCCGGCAGCGCCACGAGAATCAGGCCAACCGCTGGGCCATCCAGACCCTGATCCCGGTGGACGACCTGGACGAGGCGGTGGCGGAGGGCTGCACGGAGGTCTGGGAGCTGGCGGAACGGTTCGGGGTCACGGAGGAGTTTATGAAAAAAGCCGTGTGCCTGTACGTCCACGGAAATCTGGCCACGGAGCTGTACTTTTAGACCACTGTGTCATCCTGAGCGAGCGAAGCGAGTCGAAGGATCCATTCAGTATCGTTGGCGGGAAAGGGAAAGATCCTTCGACTCGCTTCGCTCGCTCAGGATGACAAATACCTTGACATTTTTCGCCGATTTCGGTATAATGTCGGCAACGCCAAGCAAATACGTCTTCGGGGGGCCGGATGTATCCGGCTGAGAGTGAGCCTGCTGGCTCTGACCCGTGAACCTGATACGGCTAGTACCGTCGGAGGGAAAGATCGGAATACCAACTGTGGTATCGCGCTGCATCCGAACGACGGATTTGCAGTGCGATTTTTTCATTATGGAAACTCCGAATCAATCGTCTGCGGCTGGGCAGCGAATCTTTTGCCCCAGTCGTGCTGTTCGAAAAACAGGAAATACACAAAGTATTCCTCTGTTTTCCGAACTTTCGCCTGAGTCAAAACCTTCGGCTGCCAGCTCCTGCCGATTGAATCAGAGCTTCCAATTTTGGAGGTATTCTCTATGAACAATTCCCATCGTAAGGTGCGGATGCTGACCGAGGGCGCCCTGTGCATCGCGCTGGCGGAAATCCTCAGCTTCCTGCCCCTGTACAAAATGCCCTGGGGCGGCTCTGTGGATCTGGCCATGCTGCCCGTCATTCTGTTCTGCGTCCGCTGGGGCTTTGGTCCCGGCATGGTGGCGGCCTTTGCCCACGCCGTGTTCCAGACTCTGTTTGAGGGCGGCATCGCCATCGGCTGGCAGAGCATCATCGGTGATTTCATCCTGGCCTACACAGTGCTGGGTCTCGCGGGCCTGTTCAAGGGCAAGTTCGTTCCCGCCACCATCGTGGCCTGCGTTGCCCGGTTCCTCGTCCACTATGTTGTGGGCGCCACCATCTGGGCCGAGTATATGCCCGAGACCTTCTTCAACATGACCATGACCACCCCCTGGTTCTATTCCGCCCTGTATAACGGCGCGTATATGCTGCCGGACATGGTGATTCTGCTGGTGATCTGCGTGATCCTCCTGAAAACTCCCGCCAAGAAGTATGTCACCGGCCAG
>JALFXH010000188.1 GCA_022786965.1 Clostridiales bacterium | reverse complement strand
TCCTTCACAGCAAAAAAGCCCTCTATCCATCTGCGGATAGAGGGCGCAAAAAGCACGGTACCACCTCTGATTCGGCAAAGCCTCACGGTCTTTGCCCTCACGGCGTCAGATAACGCCATTCGCGGTATCGGGCGAACCCGTCTTTCCCTACTTTGGTTCAGGAAAGCCACTCCGGGAGGTATTTGGGCGCTTTTTCCCGCTACCTTTCACCAGCCGGCAGCTCTCTGGGGGAAAGAAAAGCGCTTACTTCATCCCTTCACAGTGTTTACCCGGCTATCCTAGCAAAGATAGGCGGGTTTGTCAAGTTTTTATTCAATTGCGCAGCATTTCCTCCGCGCTTTTCAGCGTTGTTTCGGTAATATTCGTGCCGCCGATGATCCGGGCCAGCTCCCGTTTCCGTCCCTCCTTGTCCAGCGGCGTGACGGAAGTGTAGGTGCGACCGCCCCGCTCGGACTTGGCAATCAGCAGATGGGTGTCCGCCAGCGCCGCCAGCTGGGGAAGATGGGTCACGCACAGCACCTGTTTATGAGCGGCAACACTTCTCAGCTTCTCCGCAACCTTCTGAGCCGCGCGACCGGACACGCCGGTGTCCACCTCGTCAAAAATCAGGGTTCCGATCTGGTCCTTTTCCGCCAGCACGTTCTTCATTGCCAGCATAATCCGGGCCAATTCGCCGCCGGAAGCCACCTTACTCAGGGGCTTCAGGGCTTCGCCCGCGTTGGCTGACATATAGAAAGCTACGGCATCCGCTCCGCTAGCCGTCAATTCGGTTTCCGTAAACTCGCAGGAAAACTGCACCCTGGGCATATCCAGCTGGGCAAGCTCCGTCAGAATCCGCGCTGACATGGTCTTTGCCGTTTCCTGACGGTTTTCCCGGAGGATCTTCGCCGCGTCCCAGGCAGCCTTCTCCGCTTTTTTCAGGTTCTTTTTCAGGCGCTCCAAATGGTCGTCCGCAAACTCGATCTCGTCCAGGTCCGCCTTCGCCTTGTCAAGATAGGCGAGAATATCCTCACAGGTGGCGCCGTACTTCCGGCGCAGCTTGTGAATCAGATCCAGCCGGGACTCGATTTGCTCCAACTCGTCTGCGGAATAGCTCAGACTGTCCCGTACATCCCGGACCTCCTCCGCCGCGTCCTGGACCTGATACATGAGGTCGGACACCCGGTCGTGAAGCTCGGAAAAGGTGTCACTGAACTTCGCCAGCCTTGCCAGGGCGTACTCCGCCTGGGCCAGCAGTCCCGCCGCGCCGTCGGATTCGTCGCCGCCATACAGGCATTCTACGGCGGTTGCCATGCCGTTACTCAGCTTTTCGGCGTTTTGCAGCACCTTGCGGCGCTCTTCCAGCGCTTCGTCCTCGCCAGCCTCCAGCTCCGCCTTTTCAATTTCGGCAATCTGATATTTCAGCGTCTCCATCCGGCGGAGCTTTTCGCTCTCATCCATGGTCAGGGCGTTAATTTCCCGGCGAAGCTTGGCAACCGTCTCGTATTCTTCGCTGTAATCCTGACGCAGCGCGGCATTATCCGCGAAGCTGTCCAGAAAGGTCAGGTGGTTTTCTTCGTCAAACAGGGCCGCAGAATCGTGCTGGCCGTGGATGTTGATGAGCTGTATGCCCAGTTTGTGAAGGATGGTCACATTGACCAGAGCACCGTTGACCCGGCAGATGTTTTTTCCGTCCAGATGAATCTCCCGGGAAATCACCGTTTCCGGGTCGTATTCTACGCCGTTTTCCGCAAACCACGCATATTCCGGAACATCCGTAAACACCGCCCGGACGGAAGCCCGCTGGGTGCCGGTACGGATCATATCCCGGTAGGCCCGCTCGCCCAGGATGGCGGAAATGGCGTCAATAACGATGGATTTACCGGCGCCGGTTTCACCGGTCAGCACATTAAACCCCCGGTCAAAGGAAATATCCGCGCTCTCAATGACCGCGATATTCTCAATATGCAGTAAGCTCAGCACGGCTTATCTCCCCTTTTCTCAGCTCAGCAGATTCTTGATCTCTCCGCAGAAGGCCGCAGCGGAATTGGTATCCCGCATAACGATAAACACCGTGTCATCGCCGGCGATGCTGCCCAGAACCACACTGCGGCTCATGGTATCCAGCGCCGACGCGGCAGCGTTGGCAAGGCCGGGCAAAGTGTGAATCACAATGATATTCTGGGCGTAATCAAAGCTGGTGACACACTCCCGGAAAATGGTATTGAGCCGCCCCGTAAAGGTGCCGGGCACCTCCCGGGCTGCGGCAGTATAGTGATAGGTGCCGAAGCTGGTCAGCTCCTTAATGATGCGCAGCTCCTTGATATCCCGGGAAATGGTTGCCTGGGTGCTGTTAAAGCCAGCCTCCCGCAAGGCATCCAGCAGCTGCTCCTGGGTCTCCACATTGGTGGTGGAGATGATTTCCATAATCTTTGCCTGTCGTTTTGATTTCAACGTCCTTCCTCCCTACGCTCTGTTGAATTTCGAGCTTACCACATCATAGAAGCTGCGGTCCTTCAAACGAACCAGCCGGGTTTCCAGATGGGATTTCTTAATCGTCGCAACATCGCCCATATTCAGCCGAACCGCTCTGCCGCCGTCTACCGACAGGTAGGCGTTTCTACGGGCGTTCATCACCTGCTCCACGCTGATGACCCGCTTGTCCGATGCCACAATGCACCGGCTGCCGATCTCATGGGCACAGATGGGCGTAATGATGATATTCTTTGCCTCCGGCTCCACAATGGGGCCGCCGGCGGAATAGCTGTAAGCCGTGGAGCCGGTGGGTGTGGAAATAATCACGCCGTCACCGCCAAACTCCATGGCGTTCACGCCGTCGCACTTGACGCAAAGATGCACGATCCGGGCAACCGCGCCCTTAGTCACCACCACATCGTTCAGGCAGATGTCGTGGAAGAGAATGTCCCGCTCCCGCTGCACCGTAACATCCAGCATCATACGGCTGTCAAGGGTATATTCCCCCCGGGCAACCTTCACAAGCTTATCCAGTTCCGTGCTTTCCAGCTCCGCCATAAAACCCATGGTGCCGATATTGACCCCCAGAATCGGAATATTCTTCCGGGTAGCTGCCTTCGCCATGTGCAGAATGGTTCCGTCACCACCGAAGCAGATGACCATTTCCGCGTTAGGAAGCTCCCGGTCCAGCCGGGAGAAGCGAAGATCCTTTGGAAGATCATAGGATCGGTCCACCTCAAAGGGCAGGCACAGCCGGGTGCTGATGCCCGCATCCTTCAAAATCCGCATGGCCTCCCGAACCGTCTGGAAATTCTTGTCCCGGTAGGGATTGGGAGTAAGAATCACATTTTTCATCGGTTACTCCCCCTTATCCAGCGCGGCGTGGGCCTGCTCCACCACGTCCGCGGTATCCGGGCAGATGCCCTCCACCGCGTCCAGACTCAGGTGCGCCAAAAACTCAATGTTTCCCTCAGGCCCCTTCACAGGAGAGAAGGTCAACCCCAGAATCCGGAACTCCAGTTCCCCTGCCAGTGCCACAAAATTGTCCAGCACTTCCTTGTGGGTACTCTTTTCCCGGACAACGCCCTTTTTACCTACCTTTTCTTTACCCGCCTCAAACTGAGGCTTGATCAGGCACAGAACCTGACCCGTGGGTTTCAGCAGGGCCTTGATGGCCGGCAGGACGATTTTCAGAGAGATAAAGCTGACATCGATGACCGACAGGTCCAGAGGCTCTCCCAGCTGCTCCGGGGTGACATAGCGGATATTGGTTCGCTCCATGACAACAACACGGGGATCACTGCGGATTTTCCAATCCAGCT
This sequence comes from Clostridiales bacterium, assembly GCA_022786965.1. Taxonomy (GTDB): domain Bacteria; phylum Bacillota; class Clostridia; order Oscillospirales; family Oscillospiraceae; genus Faecousia. The sequence continues at coordinate 3,746 of JALFXH010000188.1, read as the reverse complement.
GACCGTAGCCCACATCGATGGCAAAGACCTTTTTCGCGCCCTGCTGCAGCAGGCAATCCGTGAAACCGCCAGTGGATGCGCCGGAATCGCTGCAAACATAGCCAACCGGCTTTACGCCAAAATCCCGCAGGGCCTTTTCCAGCTTCAGGCCGCCGCGGCTGACGTAAGGGCACACCGCCCCCCGGACTTCCAGCTCCACGGTTTCCTCATAGGCTACGCCCGGCTTGTCCGCCTTCTGCCCATTCACATATACCAGGCCGCTCATGATGATGGCCTGGGCCTTGGAGCGACTGTCCGCGTAGCCCTGCTCGGTGAGCAAAACATCCAGTCTCTTTTTTACCTTCACCGGGCAAGCACCTCCCTGGTATACGCGGCGATGGATTCCGCATCCAGACCGCAGCGTTCATACAGTTCTTTCAGAGTACCATGGGGAACAAAATCATGGCCCAGATCGATACCCTCTACCCGGCAGTCCGGGCACAGCTTCCGCAGATCCCACCCAAGGGCCTCCCGGATACCGGAGCCGGAAGCGGTTTCCTCAATAATCACTGCCAGCTTCGTCTGCCCCAGGCAGGCGGCAACCTGCTGGGAAGGCAGGGGGTTGACTGACAGCAGACGCAAAACGGACGCCTCAATGCCCTGTTCTGCCAGTGCTTCCGCCGCGTCCATGGCATTTTGCAGCGTGGAGCCATAAGTGATCAGAGCCACATCACTGCCGGTTCGGTGGCATTTCACCAATGCGCCATCCAGCCCCTGCCAGGCGCTGCCAAAATAGCTTCCCTGGGTTCCCCTGGGATAGCGGACCGCCACCGGGCCGTCGTAGTCCTCCACCGCCCAGCGCAGCATATCCCGCTGTTCCGCAAGGCTGGCGGGATTCAGAATCCGCATTCCCGGCATCTGGCGAAGGAAGCCAACATCAAACACGCCATGGTGGGTGGGGCCGTCATCGCCTACCAGACCGGCCCGGTCAATGGCCAGCACCACGTGTAGATGCAGTAGCGCAATGTCCTGCATAATCTGGTCAAAGCCACGCTGAAGGAAGGTGGAATACAGCGCCAGCACCGGCACCATCCCCTGCTTGGCAAGTCCGCCAGCCATGGACACAGCGTGTTCTTCCGCAATGCCCACGTCAAAGGTTCGATTCGGGAACCGCTTCTGGAAGTCCAGCAGGCCGGTGCCGCCGGGCATTGCCGCGGTAATGGCGCAGACCTTTTCATTTTTTTCAGCCAGCGAAAGCATGGTCTCGCCGAAGGAATCGGAATATGTCACAACCTTGGCCCCCAGCTTTTTGCCGGTCAGGGGGTCAAATTTGCCGATTCCATGGAATTTGGCAGGGTCCGCCTCCGCGAAGGGATATCCCTTGCCCTTTTTCGTCACCACATGGACCACCACCGGCTCCCGCAGTTCCTTTGCGGCAGTCAGCAGGGAGATGAGGTTCGGCAGGTCGTGTCCGTCCGCCGGCCCCAGATAGGTAAAGCCCATGTTCTCAAAAATCGTGGAGGGCAGGAAAAGCCGCTTCATCTTATTCTTGATTCGGCTGCTGACCGCATAGATGCTCTCGCCGCCCGGCAGGGATTTGATGACCTTGCGGTAGGTCCGCTTGGCATCCAGATAATTGTCGCTGGAGCGCAGCCGGGTCAGATGGCTGGACAGGCCGCCTACATTTTTGCCGATGGACATTTTGTTGTCATTGACAATGATAATCATGGGCTCGCCGCTGACGGCGGCGTCGTTCAGTCCCTCATAGGCCATGCCGCCGGTAAGGGCGCCGTCACCGATGACGGTGACCACATCGTAATTTTCGTGCAGCAGCGTTCTGGCCCGGGCCATGCCCAGGGCGATGGACACAGAGCTGGAGGCGTGGCCCGCCACAAAGGCATCGGTGCCGCTTTCGGACGGCTTGGGGAAGCCGGAAATGCCGCCATACTGCCTTAGGCGCGCAAAATCCGCCCGGCGGCCTGTCAGCAGCTTATGCACATAAGACTGGTGACCAACGTCAAACACCAAGCGGTCTTTATTCGTATCAAACACGGTTTCAATGGCGACACTCAGCTCCACCACGCCCAGATTGCCCGCCAGGTGCCCGCCGGTTTTAGACACACTGTCAATCAAAAACTGGCGGATTTCGTCGCAAAGCTGGCTGCGCTGTCCATCATCGAGGTTCAAAAGGTCCTCATGTGTGTTGATTCTCTCTAAAATGTCCACATCTGACACAACCTATCGTAATGATTTCTTTTTCTTGAGCCGGTTCAGCGTATGCAGAAACCGACCCACCAGATGCACGATCTGCGTGCAGGAGTTCACCGCTATGGTTTTTCCGATGGCCTTGCCTCCCACCGTCAGCCCCGCCACCAGCGCGGACATTCCCAGACTGACTGCCCGGGGCCAGACCGTGTCCACATGGGATAGTATCAGCGCCGCGATGGTGGCTGAGGCGCTGCCGGAGACAACACCGCAGATATCCCCCACCACATCGTTGCAGATGGAGCTGACCCGCTCCGCGTTGCGCAGCAGGCGGATGGCCTCCTGAGCACCGGGAACCTTCCGGGCCGCCATGGAGTGAAAGGGCTTTTCGCTGGCGGTTGCCACCGCCATGCCGATAATATCGAAGATAATTCCCAAAAATACAATGCCCAGCAGGATCGCGAACGCTGCCAAAAGTCCGCTGCTTGCCATGACCTCATCGGAGATCAGGCTGATCATGCCGGAAACAACCAGAGTAACCAGAAAAACGGTAACGACCCAGCGGATCGTCCGGGAACGCTCCTTTTTGGAAGCGTCCGAATGGGTTTTTGCCACAGAAATTCTCCTTTTGAGAATAGTGAAATAAGGTGACGGCAGCAGACAGGATAAATCTTACGGCTTAGGTCGGGTTGTTTTTCACCAGCGGGAACCTGCCGTTGCCGCACAGGCCGTTTCCATTTAATCCCTCCGCCCAAGTGTCGCCATGATAATGGGTACCCGATTGCCACTTAGTCCGTACTGCAATCCCCTGTCTGCCCTTTTCAGACAGCCTAGGTGTTTTCCACGGCGGAATGTTCCGCAATCTTAGCCTCTTTTGCAAGCATGGTTTCCGGGAGCGATAGCCGGAACTGCCGTGGCCACAGCAGCGTCCGGCCTGGTCTCCCTTCCCCGCATGTTCACTTCAAGGCAGGCTACACTGCACGCAGCACACGATTCTGTGCACCGCCTTGCAGGTTCATACCTGATTCGTACGCGATCGGACCCCTCCCGGGGCTCTACCCGTCGTCGCACAAGGTTCAAGTCTCCACGGAAACCGGGTCGTATGCTCCATGCCATTGGAGCGCGCCCTGGATCCTTAACCCCCAGCATCCACCCAAAACTGGGCGTAATAAGCAGACACCAGGGACTTCATCGATGTGCCCTTCAAAGGATTTTTAGGCCCGTCCTGGAAAGCGGTCACTCCGACTAGGATACTGCACCGTCAAATTTTATTTTAGCATACTATTTCCGAATATACAAGTATTTATTTATTATTTGTATATTCTTCCGGGAAACCCGGTCTGTTTACAAACCAGTCCCCCACAATGTCCCGGTGGGTCACGGCAATTTCGATTTCCGGGATTTCCTCCCGGGAGAAAAAGCGCAGCTCTTTGGATTCGCTGCTGACGCGCATCTGCGGTTCCTCGTCAAAATCAAGGCCGTAGACCACGATCACCATGCGCCAGACGCTGCCGTCCCGGAAGGCGGCAATGCGGCCCGGGTTGTCGTAAACCGCCAGTTTC
>JALFXH010000169.1 GCA_022786965.1 Clostridiales bacterium | reverse complement strand
TATCTATGATACCATTCTTCATGAGAGCGACAAGGAATTCAGCGAGGATTTCGACGAGTATATCACTGAGGACGATGGTGAGGATTTAAGCCGGGATGCCGGTGGCGTGTACAGTGCAATGCTCTGGGACAACTCCTGGGGTGGTGCTGTCCAGCGAGCACATAGCAAGCTGGATTATCGTTCTCAGATTCTGATAGAGCGGCACATGGCAGTCTGCATGGACTGCCGCTGTGTGCTGCCCATGCGTCGCCGTCCCACATAGGAGGATCTGGCGGCGATGTTTGAAGGCTCCACAGCCAGCGGCGCGGAGCGGGCTTACAAGAAAGCGGTACAGAAGCTGACGCAGCTGCTGATTGAAGATGGTCTCTTTCATACAATCGTGCTGAAACGCAAGCGTCAAAAAAAGCGAAAAGAAAAAATCGCCGCCGCGACCTACCTGTATCAGGCAGACAGCGACGGCGAGTGGGGCGAGATTCAGTTTGACTTTGAAACCAAAACGGCAGAAATCATCCGACTGGCAGACTGGGACAAAATGATTTCTCAGCCGTTTGCCAAATACGCAATTTCCTATCTTCTGAATTGTCAGAATGAGAAGCTGCCGAAAGAAACGGTGATTTCATTTGAGGAGTAGCGCGAGAGAGTAGTGTCGCTTCGGCGGGACGGAGGATGATATCCCTTTGGCTCCCCCGGTGGTGCCGCTCCATTTCGCCTCACCACCTACACCCGAACAGGCGGATTCTGCTTTAGGCATACTCCTGGGCTTCTCGTCCGGGAGGACGCAGAATCCGCCTGTTCTGTGGCTGCCTGAAAGTGCTTGTTCCTGCTCCGAACAATCCCTTTCAGCCACCCACGGTCGCCAAAGGTATAACACACTAGACTTTGCGAGAAAAGTCGTGTGCCACGAAACCGCCGGTTTCATTGGATTCTTCCTGCCACGGAGGGCGCTGCCCTCCATTGGATGCCTCCTGCCAAGGGAACGCTGTCCCCTTTGGATTCCCCAGCCAACAGGGCGCTCTCGCCCCTATTGGAAACCCAGAGCCAAAGGAATTGCCATCCCTTTGGAATCCCAGCTCGTTTTGAAATGAGTACCCACAAAGGAAAAATGGTTTGTGGGCATTCATTCCAAAACGACAAAACGGAAACCCAGTGCTTCATCTCTTTCAAAAACACACTGAGTTTCTTGTCTTCCATATTTCCCCTTGATCCGATAAGGATATTCCATCGATTCAAAGATGAAATATCCTTCTTTAGCTATGAAGAACGACGATTGATTTTATACTTGATTTTGTGACCCGACTTGTTCCTGACGATAGCATCTTCTCTCTTACCGGCTCCCAGATAGCCGCTGTCGCCATAGCCGACTTCTTCCTCTCCGGTCAGCAGTTTTGGAGTTTCTGTATCCCGACCGTTACATAACGTCTCCAAAAGGTAAAACAGCGCACTTTTTATGAGGCCGACCATGCCTCTCAGAGTTAGTGTGCCTTTTTTTGCATTTTTAGCTTCCTTTTTTACAGTCTTGTGTAAAATAAAGGGCTGCCCCTCATGATTTTCATAAATAAATCATTTTGAGGCAACCCATATTTATTTCGGGATTACTTGCACAAAGCCACCACGGTCTCAACGATGTGCTCCGCGCTCAGGCCGAAGGCCTTCAGCAGCGCACCAGCAGGGCCGGAGTGGCCAAACTCGTCGTTGACGCCAATGCGGGCAACCTTGGTGGGCAGCTTTTCACTGAGCAGGCTGCACACAGCCTCGCCCAGACCGCCGATAATGGAGTGCTCTTCGCAGGTGATGACCTTGCCGCACTTCTTGGCGGCTGCCAGAACCAGCTCCTCATCCAGAGGCTTGATGGTGGCCATGTTGATGACCATGGCGCTGATGCCCTTGGCGGCCAGCTCTTCCGCTGCCACAATGGCTTCATAAACCATCAGGCCGTTGGCGATGACGGCAACGTCGGTGCCGTCCCGCAGGACTTCGCCCTTGCCGATCTGGAAGGAAAAGCCTTCCTCATGGACCACGGGCACAGCGGCCCGGCCGAAGCGCATATACACGGGGCCAACGTACTCGTAGACGGCCTTCACCATGGCTTTGGCCTCCACATCGTCGGCAGGGCTCATCACCACCATGCCGGGAATGGAGCGCATCAGGGCGAAGTCCTCGCAGCACTGATGGCTTGCGCCGTCCTCACCCACGGAGATGCCGCCGTGGGTGGCGCCGATCTTCACGTTCAGGTGGGGGTAGCCGATGGAGTTGCGGACCTGCTCGAAGGCACGGCCTGCCGCGAACATGGCGAAGGAGGAAGCGAAGGGCACCAGTCCGGTGGTGGACATACCCGCCGCCACGCAGATCATGTTCGCTTCCGCGATGCCGCAGTCGAAGTGCCGGTCTGGGAAGGCCTTCTTGAAAACGCCGGTCTTGGTAGCGCCGGCCAGGTCGGCATCCAGCACCACCAGATTCTCATGCTCAGCACCCAGAGCAGCCAGAGCATTGCCGTAGCTGTCACGGGTCGCGATCTTCTTTACGTCTGCCATATCACTTGCCCTCCAGTTCTGCCAGAATCGCCTTCAGCTCGCCAATGGCCTGCTCGTGCTCGGCATCGTTGGGAGCCTTGCCGTGCCAGCCCGCGTTGTTGTCCATGAAGGACACGTCCTTGCCCTTCACCGTCTTCATGACGATGGCAGTGGGCTGGCCCTTGGTTTCCCGGGCGGTATTGAAAGCGGCTTCGATCTGATCAAAGTCGTGTCCGTCAATGGCAACCACCTTGAAGCCAAAGGCTTCCAGCTTGTCCACGATGGGGTAGGGGCTCATAACGTCGGCAATGTTGCCGTCGATCTGCAGGCCGTTGTTGTCCACGATGACGCAGAAGTTGTCCAGCTTGTAATGGGCAGCCAACATGCAGGCCTCCCAGACCTGGCCTTCCTGAATCTCACCGTCGCCAAGAAGGGTGTAGACCCGGGCGGGGTTTCCCTGATGCTTCAGGCCCAGTGCCATACCGGCGGCGCAGGAGATTCCCTGGCCCAGAGAGCCGGTGGACATATCCACGCCGGGAACGGTGTTCATGTTGGGATGGCCCTGCAGATAGGAGTCGATATGCCGCAGAGTCACCAGATCCTCCACGGGAAAGAAGCCCCGGTTGGCCAGAGCGGAATACAGGCCGGGGGCGGTGTGGCCCTTGCTCAGGACGAACCGGTCCCGGTTTTCCCACTTGGGGTTCTTGGGATCAATGTTCATTTCCTTGAAGTACAGGTAGGTAAACATTTCCGCTGCGGACAGGCTGCCGCCGGGATGGCCGGCCTTGGCACCATAGGTGGCATCGATGATGCCCATGCGCACCTTGCAGGCAGTGATCTGCATCTGTTTCTTTTCACTCGGAGTCAAAACAATCACTTCCTCTTTCATACTTACTTATTTATCACTCCGCAGGTTACGGGGGAGTGATTCACGAAAATCTCAGACGCCGGCGCAGATTTTCTCGGAGGCCGGCATAAACACCTGGGCGGCAGGGTCGACCAGAAACGCGCAGATGATGGCGCCCAGTCCCACGGTGCCAACGCGAATATTGCTTCTGTTCACCACCACCAACAACAGAATAATAGCAAAGGACTCGGCTGCTTTCTTTATTTGTTGCGGTTTCTAAACATATAGTGCTGAAAACGTTCCAAAAAGGTCAATGTGATTAAGATATATGCAGCACCAATAACCGCTGCTGAAATGAATAATCCCAGCACTGCTCCTCGATCTTGAACCGTTCCTGAAAGTCTGCAAATGTAATCCGCTCCGCTACTGCCATACTGATTGCCCTCCTGTTGTTTGGATGACACCGTTGGATGACGCCAGTATAGCGCGTTTTGTGTCCAATAAATCAGGCGGATTCGATTTTTGGGAGGGTTGCTGAGTTAACCGATAAGCACATAATAATACGTGCAAGGGGAACAACAAGAAGCAGGTAAAACCCTTGCACATGGAGGGAATGGATGTGTATCGGTACAGCAACGGACAGATCAGTCTATCAGATTTTCAGCAGCAAATGGGTACGCACCCACGTGAAGACAACCGCTGGAGGAAGAAAGCGCAGAGCATCCCATGGGATAAGATTGAGGCGAAGTATCCGTCCTATAAGGCCGCGAACCGCCGCAGATGTGCTGCGGTGGCAGAATACTCACAGTGCAAGAGCTGCTCCGGGGTGCCGGTAAAGATCACCTTTCCACCGTGGTTTCCACCCTCGGGGCCCATATCAATTACCCAGTCCGCCGCCGCGATCAGCTCCAGCCTGTGCTCTACCATGACGACCGTATTCCCCTGATCCACCAGGCGCTGTAAAATATCAAGCAGATTCCTGATATCCTGGCAGTGCATACCGACTGACGGCTCATCCAGTACGTAGACATTTCCCTGCTCATGCAGGCGGCTGGCAAGCTTCAGCCGCTGGGTTTCCCCGCCGGACAGGGTGCTGGTGGGCTGGCCCAGCGTCATATAGCCCAATCCTACCTCCAAAAGTCCTTGCAGCAAATCGTGAACCTTTGTCTCCCGGAAAAAGTCCACCGCCTCCCGGATTGTCAGCGCCATCACCTGCTCGATGTTCCTGCTGCGGTAGGTATAGCGCAAGGCTCTGGGATTGTACCGGCGGCCGCCGCACTCCTCGCAGAGCACCGCCACCGGGTCAGCAAAAGCCACATCCGGCGCAATTTCGCCCTTTCCCTTGCAAACCGGACAGGCACCCTTGGAATTGAAGCTGAACCACTCCGGGCCTACCTTGTTCGCCTTGGCAAAGAGCTTTCGAATCTCATCCATAGCGCCGGTATAGGTTGCCGGCGTAGAACGGGAGGATACGCCAATGGGCTTCTGGTCTATGACAATCACCTCGGGGAATCCTTCGGCAAATGCATAGCGAATCAGACTGCTTTTGCCCGAACCGGCCATGCCCGAAACAGCGGTCAGCACCCCCTTAGGAATATCGACTGACACGTCCTTCAGGTTATGCAGCGCCGCATGTTGGATGGAAAAGGCATCCTTCCATGGACGAGGGGCTCTGTTGACCGGAATGGTCTCCCGCAGAGCCTTTGCCGTCAGGGTCTCCGCACCCGCCAATTCCGCCACGGAGCCTTGGAATACGATCTGACCGCCCTCCACGCCGGCCAGAGGGCCAAGCTCAATGACCTGATCTGCCAGTTGGATCAGATCCCGGTTATGCTCTACCACCAAAACGGTATTATGGCGATCTCGCATTTCGGTCAAAAGTCTTCCAATCCGCCGGGCGTCCTCCGGATGCAGACCGGCGGTCGGTTCGTCAAAAATGTAGGTAATATCATTCAGACTGCTGCCCAGACTGCGAACCATTTTTAACCGCTGGGCTTCGCCGCCGGACAGGGTGTCCGTCCGGCGGGACAGACTCAGATAGCCCAATCCCACCGCAATCATGTTCTCAAGGCAGTCAGCCACCTGCCTGGCGATGGAGGCGCCCACCGGGGACTGAATCTGCCGCAGCACTGGCAGCAGATCTGTCACCTGCATATCGTAATAATCGGCAATGTTGAAGCCGTTAATCCGGGAGGCCAGAGCTTTTGGATTCAGCCCGGTGCCGCCGCAGCTGGGGCAGGGGCCTTTGCGAATAAAGCGCATCACTTCTTCCTGCACCGCCTTTTTCTGACGGCTCAGATCCCGGTTAAGATACAGCCGGTTGAAGCGGGGAATCACCCCTTCATATTTCAGGTTGGATACGGTGCCCACCTGATTGTTGACCATGGTCATCTCCAGAGGCTTCTCCGGACCATAGCACAGATCCTTCCATTCCTGGGATGTAAAGTCCTTCAGCTTCTTATTGGAATCATACAGCGGGCATTCCCGATACAGCCACCCCTGCCAGCTGCCGCCGGCAAAGGGCGTAAAGCGGATGCCGCCCTCCCGAATTGACTTTTCCCTGTCGAAAAGCAGCTCCTCCGCCAGCCGTGCCCGCTCCCCCAGACCGGTGCAGTCCGGGCACATGCCCAGAGGATGGTTGAAGGAATAGGCTGTCGCGCCGCCGGCGCTGGGCTGGCCCACTCTGGAAAACAGCAGCCGGATCAGCGGCGCGACATCGGTGACAGTGCCAACGGTGGAACGGCTGTTGGCGCCAATGGGTTTCTGATCCACCACCACTGCCGGTGTGAGATTTCGGATGTAGTCCACGGCAGGACGGTCGTACCGGGGCATCCTGTTGCGCAGATACAGCGGATAGGAAGCCTGCCATTGGCGGCTGCTCTCCACTGCCAGTGTATCGAAGGCCAGCGAACTTTTTCCGGAACCGGATACCCCCGCCATCACCACCAGCTTTCCCTTGGGAATGTTCACGTCAATATGCCGCAGGTTGTTCTCCGACGCGCCCACGACCTCGATAAACTCCTGTTCCATCATGGGACGCTCCTTACCCGAGCAGTTCGGCAGCCTTGCTCATCCGTTCTGCTATTGATACGTGGAAGGGGCAGCGCATCTCACAGCTGCCGCAGCCGATACATGCCGATGCTGTCTGAGACAGCGCCTGATAATGGGCCTTTACGGATGCCGGAACCTCCGGCTGCATCACAGCCAGGTCATAGAGCTTATTGACCATGGCAATATCAATTTCCTTCGGACAGGGCTTGCAGTGGCCACAGTAGGTGCATTGTCCGGTATACGCGTGGCGGGGCGCGTTGGCAAGCACGGAGGCATAGTCCTTTTCCGCCTCCGTTGCCGTCTCATAGGCCGCGGCTTCCCGAACATGCCCCGGGTTGTCAAAGCCGGCCATAATCGCCGCCACCCCCGGGCGGGTAAGCGCATAGTGGATGCACTGCACTGGGGTCAGAGCCACGCCAAAGGGAGAACGGGCGGCATCAAACAGCCGTCCTCCAGCATAGCCCTTCATCACCGTGATTCCCACATCCTTCTGCTCGCACAGCTTGTACAGCTCCGCCCGGGCCGGGTCAATGCCTCCCAGAGAGGCGTCGTATTCCTCCGCGAAATAATCGTTGAGATCCTCCGACGCGGGGAGCATGTCAAAGGCGGGATTGATGCTGAACAGGATCATCTCCACAATGCCGCTTTCCACGGCTTTTTTTGCCATGACCGGATTGTGGGTGCTCATACCGATGTGGCGGATAACGCCCTTTCCCTTCATTTCCAACACATATTGCAGGAACGGTCCGTTCACCACCATGTCCCAGTCCTGTTCGCTGTCCAAATAATGAATCATGCCCAGATCAATATAGTCCGTTTCCAGACGGGCCAGCAGATCCTCAAAGGCAGGAACCACTTTGTCCATATCCCTGGTGCGGACATATTGTCCATTCTGCCAGGTGGAACCGAAATGGCCCTGAATATACCACTTCTCCCGCCTGCCCCGGAGGGCCGCGCCGATGTTGCTGCGGACATTGGGCTCGCTCATCCAGCAGTCGAGGATGTTGATTCCGCAGGCTTCGCAGGTGTCGATAATTGCCTTGCACTCCGCGGCATTGTGCCGCTCCAGCCACTCGGCGCCCAGACCAATTTCGCTGACCATGAATCCTGTTTTTCCCAGCCGTCTGTAATTCATAAGAAAACCTCCCTCGATGATTGTTACAGTATAGCACTCCGAACAGGCAGCGGCAATCTCTCCGCTGTCCGGTGTCAACGATGAAACGGAAGGCACCTTCTTTCCCCGCCGTTGCCGCAAAGGGAAATATGGATGCCTCCCGGTCAACAGAAGCGATATCCGCTCAGGCCAAGCCTGCCAGCTTCTTCTGGAGCTTCTTGCCCATATTGATGGCAATACCGCCCAGAATCGCGGCTGCCACAAACAGGCCGATGCCCATGACAAAGGCACCCCGGAAGGTTCCCGCCAGATCATAGAACAGTCCGATTGTGAAGCAAAGGCCGCCGCCGATCATGCTGTTAATCATCATCATCAGCGCCCAAATCTCAGAATAATGCTTATCTCCCACCACAGTCCGGGCCAGCAGCGGGCACTGGACGGTGTACATGGTGTTGCCCAGGCCCACGATAAATACGGCGGGGAGCACAAACACGGGATTGGAATAGCTCAGGAACATCATCAGTAAGCCAATGGTCGTGGTCGCCGCGCCCCAGCCCAGACCGGCCTTCACGCCGAACTTGTCGTTGATCCGGCCGACGATCAGGCTGCTGAATATGGTGCCCAGACTCAGGAAGACACCGACAATGGAGCTGAAGGTCACCGTCTGACCCAGCTCAATGGTGGAGAAGGTCTGGATGTTGTAAGCCACGCCGCTGCCATAGCTGAAGCACACACAAGCCAGCCAGGCGATGTAGAACATGGGCATACGCAGGGCCTGCTTCTTCGTCAGGCTGTAGGCGCAGCTGACCGGCGCTGCGGCTTCGGCCTGTGCTTCCGGTTCTGTTTCCGCGCCATAAGGCTCACAGCCCACTTCCTCCGGCCGCTTGATAATCAGGAACACGGCGGGAACCGTCAGCACGGCGGCAATGACTGCCATAATGAAATAGCTCTGCCTCCACCCGAAGGCGTTGATCAGCTGACCGGTCAGCAGGCTGTAGAGTGTTGTTGCGGCACTGCCGACAGCGATAATGATTCCCAACACTGTGCCATTGTTCTTCTTGAACCACATATTGACCACGGCGGGAATCGCCACATACCCGGTAAACGCCTGCGCAACACCGATCAGGGCTGCGGAGAAATAGAACATGTACACGCTGTGGTAGACGGACATCAAACCCAGACCGATGACCTCAGCCAGAGAGGCGAAGCCCATAATCCTGCCGATATGCCCGGTGTTCAGGAACTTGACCGCTGTGGTGTACAGCAGGGCCATGGCAATGGCGTTGACGCTGGTATAGGCGGTCAGCGCGCTGACGCTGCAGCCCAGTTCCCTGATGATAGGGGTAACGAAGTTGCCCATAGCGACACCGGTCATGCCGGCGGTGCCAATCTTGATCAGAATGCAGGCAATCATTACCTTCCACCCATAATGCAGTTTGTTATTCTTCATGTTTCTGCCTCGATTTGTTAAAATTATGCCTTTGCCTGTCCCATCTGTTCATGCAGCCTGCTGCTCTGATTCACCGAGATCGTGCCCAGGACTCCGGCAGCCGCATACATGCAGATGGCCATGATAAACGCCCCCCGATAGGTACCGGTTCTGTCATAGAACATACCGATGGTGGAATACAGGCCGCCGCCGATCAGGCTGTTAATCATCATCATCCGTGCCCAGATCTCAGAATAGTGCTTACTGCCGACAATGTTCCGGGCCAGCAGCGGACACTGCACCATATACATGCAGCTACCCAGTCCAACTACAAACACGGAAGGATACACAAAGAACGGATTGGAATAACTCAGGAAGATCATCATGTATCCAATCGCCGTTGTGACAGTGCCCCACAGCAGGCCCATTTTGACGCCGAACTTATCGTTGATCCGGCCCACAATCAGGCTGCTCAGGACGCCGCCAAGGCTGGCGCACACACCGACCACGGAACCGAAGGCCGTGGACTGGCCCAGTTCCATCGTCGAAAAGGTGGTGGTATAGCCGGAAACGCCGCAGGAGTAGCTGTACAGGACGCAGGCAATCCAGGCAATGTACAGCAGCGGCAGCCGGAAGGCCTGTTTGCTGGTGAGGTTGTATTCCCCGGCGGGCAGCGCCGTTTCCGGAGCCGCATCAGGCGCGGTTTCCGCCTCGCCGTAGGGCCTGCAACCCACCTCTTCGGGCCGCCGGATAATCAGAAACACCGCGGGAATGGTAATCACCGCAGAAGCGGCCGCCATGATGAAGTAGGTATTGCGCCAGCCAAAATGCGTAATCAGCTGGCCGGACAGAAGGCTGTACAGCATGGCAGCGGCGCTGCCGATGGAAACCACGGCGCCCAGCACCGTGCCCGTGTTCTTCTTGAACCACATGTTGATTACGATGGGGAGCGCCACAAAGCCGGTAAACGCCTGCGCAATGCCAATGATGGCGCCGGACAGGTAGAACATCTCCACCGATCTGTACATGCCCATCATCGCCAGTCCGATCACCTCCGCCACGGAGGCGAAGCCCATAATCCTGCCAATATGCTTTGTATTGATCCATCTGGCGGCGGTGGTGTATAGCAGCGCCATGGAAATGGCGTTGACACTGGTATACGTGGTCAGCTGGCTGACTTGACAGCCCAGTTCTCTGACAATGGGGGTGATGAAGTTTCCCATTGCCACACCGATAAACCCGCCTGTGCCGATCTTGATCAGAATGCAGGCAGCCATGATCTTCCAGGCATAGTGCATTTTTTTCTTTTCCATAATGTCCTCGATTCACGGAAAGCTCTGTACTTAACGGCTGCCGGCTTCCACGAAGGTTTCAAAGGATGCACGAATGTATTCATCAAAAACCTGCTTGTATTTCGCCGAATGCAGGCTTTCAGATGCCGCAAACAGGTACTGGAAAATGACGAACACGATCATCAGCCCCACCAGAGAGCGAATGGCGGCCCGATCCCTGAAAAAGGGCAGCTTATCCCGCATGGGCGTGTCCGACAGGAAGATTGCGGGGCTAAGCATCCACAGAAACAAGATGAACGAGGAGAGCTTCACCACAAAGGTGTCCCAGCCACCGGCCTCCACCAGCGGAGGCGTCGTCATGCCGATGACCAGAAAGCCGATGCACATGGCGTAGTATACCGTCGCCACCAGCATTTTCCAGGGGGTTCCGCTGCGGAAGCCCCAGCATTTTTTAAGTACTTTGTTCATAATTGGAATGCTCCTTAAGAATACGGCGATTATCTGGCGAGTTCTTCTTCCAACTCCCGCACCTTCCTCACATAATCCGCCACGATGGAGCCGATCACAGGGCCGCCCCACTTGCCGCCCTCAAAGGCGGTGCCGACCAGAGCGCCGTCCGCATAGCGCAGGCGGTCCTTGCAGTTGGCCACATTGGTTCCGCCGCCCAGAATGACAGGAATTTTGCCGCTATTGACAGCCTTTACCGCCTGCACCAGGCGCTCGTTCCGCTGGAAATCCCGGTCTACGACTTCCACCGCGTTGGCTCCCAGGCGCATAGAGGTGGCAGCCAGGCTCTGGATATGGGCATCACTGTCATCGCCGGTGTGGTGATAACCGGAGATCTCCGCCAGCATTCCCACATTCATTGCCTCGATCTTCTTGCGGTACTCCGCCACCTTCAGCGGCTGGGCCTCGATCATGCCATACATGGAATCGGTATTGCCCGCCAGGGCAGTACACCGGGTAAAGTCCGCGCCTGCAGCCTTGCACACAGCCAAAGACGGGGTGATGCAGTTCCACATGATCTGGGCGCCCAGCAGGAAATCCGGGCCTACCGCCTCACGAACCCGGGCGGTTACTGCCGCCAGACCGGCAACCCGGGCGTAGTCAGTATCATCGGTGGAGGGATAGTACACATCCACCGTCTGAATCAGGCCGCCGTCCGCACCGTTCGCCTTCAGGGTTTTGCAGTCCTCGATGGCCTTTTGGATCATTTTTTCCATATTGCCGTCATCATACAAAGGTGTGCCCAGCATGGGCAGCAGATGTACAAGTCCGATTACAAGCTTCTTTCCATTCATATTGTCAAAGCAGGTTGCCATTTTCGTTTCCTCCATTAAAATATGTGCCTATCGGGCCGGCTGGGCGCCGTCAGGCTAAAATATAATATACTTTAGACGGGATCACAGATCCACCACATCCATCGGTGAGCAGTAGGTCGCCGGGAAAAAGCTGATATCCATACCGCCCCGGAACATGGGTTCTCCAAGGGTGGTGTGGCGGAAGCCGGCAAAAATAGAGCCGGGCAGGTAGGAGTAGATCGGAGCCAGGAAGTTCCACTGCTTCTCCGGGACAGAAACCTGACAGAACAGGACCGGCTCGGTGATTCCGATTTCCTCCGGCGCCTTGTCGCTGAACAGGAGAACCTCACGCCCGCCCCGTTTCACCATGGCGTTGGTGCTGTTGACGATGTTGCGGACATTGGCATCGTTGCTGTTGATAATGACCAGCTCCACAATATCGGAACCGGGGCACATATGGGAATTGACGTGCATATAGTTTTCACTGTCCACTACGGAGCAGGCGTCGCCGGACAGCTCCACGATTTTGGCCTGGATGAATTTTCCCGCCCAGAAATTGTGCCCATCGGCAGTCACCTCGATGATCTTCTTGTCCATGAAGTGAATCGCGGCCTGGAAACAGATCTCATCAATCCGCTCTATCCTTGTAAAGAATGCGTCATGGTATTTCTGCACCTGTTCCCGAAGCTCCGGCAGATAGGATTTGCCGGTACGAACCTCAGCCATTGCGGCAGCCAGAATCACGCAGCTGATCACATTGCTGTAGTATGTACGCAGACCGGCGTTGTTGTCCCCCGCGGGATTGTTGGTGTGGTAGAAAATGTCGCATTCCGCAGCTGTTGGGGAATGCGCGTTAGCAGTCACGCCGATGGTAGTGATGCCGTGACGCTGGCACTGTTTCATGGCCTCCATGGTGCGGATCACGCTGCCGGAATAGCTGACGAACAGAGCAGCCGTATCGGAGCCGTCGTCGGGATACACGTAGTGGCGGCTCATTTCGATAGCTTCCACACCTTCGTATTCCACATCAGGCAGGTAGTGCTCGAAGGCGTCCTTGACGGAGAACACCGCGATGTTGGAGTCGCCGCAGCCCACGCCCACGATATGCCTGCAAGTCCTGAAAACAGGATGGTCAATGATCTTCTTTATGGACTCCGCGGAGCGGTCAAACTGATCCATGGTCAGCGGATCCACATCCATACACTGGGCGTGGAAGCTGTCCTGGAAGTAGAATTTTCTGTAATAGGCCTCGTCTTTCAGTCTTTTATACATATCCCCGCTCCTTCCTCAGTCCAGACTCCAGGTCTGTGTTCTGAAATTATAGCGTCCGCCGAAATACATGATCTCGTTCACTGCCGCCTGATAGCCCGCCAGCAGAGAGCCTGGCAGGAAATCCACAAAGGGAGACATCCACTGTTCCGGCGCCTTGGGAATCTGGCAGAAGGTGGGCGTGCCTTTTTCGGCCATGGAATCATAGCCCTTGACGCTCCTGAAATACGGGCTGTCTCCGGCGAATTCATTGACGGACAGATCGAAATCCTCCGGTGCCACATCGGTTACGATCAACGTCGGCCGGTGCTGGGCCAGACATCCGTTGATGGTGTCCTTCATGCGGCTCATGCTCCGATCTGCCCCGTTGATCATAATGATCTCTCCGTATTCCTCGGGGCAGCGGGCCATGAAGCTGATATGGGCAAATTCCTCGGAGGTGGTGTGGCCGCAGAACATGCCGCCGCACTCGATGATCTTCTGCTCCACAAACTGGGCGGAGTAACCCTCGTTCCAGTCCGCGATCAGCTCGAACTTCCGCAGATCCTTCATGCGCAGAGCTTCCTGGAACATCAGCTCATCAATGGCTTCAAAATTCTGCATGAAGGCCAGGGTATAGTCTTCGATGTCCTTCTTCACCTGATAGAACCGCTCCTCGGTGATGGTGCCGTTGCGAAGTCCCAGATAGGCGCCTAGGGCGGTGATTCCCACCAGGCTGGCATAATAGGAGCGCAGGCCGGGGGAGTTGCATCCCGGCGGCGTCGCCACATCAAACACATGCTTTGCGGTGTGACCGCCCTTTGAGTCTGGGGTTCGGGTAATCAGCAGGGACGCGGCGCCCAGCGCGTTTGCCTTTTCCAGCGCCTCCACCACCCGTGCGGAGCCGCCGCTG
>JALFXH010000095.1 GCA_022786965.1 Clostridiales bacterium | reverse complement strand
AAATGGTAGGAACCTCTTCCGACCTCGCTAACGCTCGGCCACCTTAATGAATAGAGGTATGATTGCCACCGGCAATCATTGACATTGCAGATTCGCTGCGCGGAGCACCACCCCAAAGGGGAAGGCATTACTCAGTTAAAGAACAATTTAGCGGTGTAACGAATCGGGCAGCAATTTTGGTCTACCACCAGCCTGAAGCCCCGCCATTGCCTGCGGGTGCTACCCGCCAATTGTGAATAAAGAAAGAACTTTTTTCGATAGGGCTTGCTTTTTTCCGCAGGTGCGCTATAATGTTAGCACTCAGTCACATAGAGTGCTAAATTTATAAAGGATGTGCATTCAACTATGGAAAAACAGCAATTCAAAGCCGAGTCCCAGCGTCTGCTGGATCTGATGATCAACTCCATCTACACCCACCGGGAGATTTTCCTGCGGGAAATCATCTCCAATGCCTCCGATGCCATCGACAAGCTGGCCTACACCGCCCTCACAGATGACAAGATCGGCATCAACCGGGACGAGTTCGCCATCACCATCACCCGGGACCCCGAGAACCGGGTTCTGACGGTCTCCGACAACGGTATCGGTATGTCCAAGGAGGAGATGGAAGAGAACCTGGGCACCATCGCCAAGTCCGGGTCTCTGGGCTTCAAGCAGGCCATGGAGAAAAACGAGGACATCGACATCATCGGTCAGTTCGGCGTGGGCTTCTACTCTGCCTTTATGGTTGCCTCCTCCGTCACCGTGATCTCCAAGAAGTACGGCGAGGACAAGGCCTGGAAGTGGGTATCCGACGGCGCCGACGGATACACCATCGAGGAGTGTGTCAAGGACGGCCCCGGCACCGACGTCATCATGACCCTGAAGGCCGACACCGACGATGACAAATACTCCGAGTATCTGGAAGAGTACGAAATCCGCTCCCTGATCCGCAAGTATTCCGACTATATCCGCTACCCCATCAAGATGGAGGTCACCAAGTCCCGTCAGGTTGAGGAACCCGAAGACGAGGAAGCCGTCGAAGTGGAAGGCGAAGACGAGAAGAAAGAGCCGAAGGCTCCCAAGTACGAAGAGTACACGGAAATGGAAACCCTCAACTCCATGGTGCCCATCTGGCAGCGGGCCAAGAAGGACGTCACCGCCGAGGAGTACGAGGCCTTCTATCGTGAAAAGTTCTTCGACTACAACAAGCCCCTGCGGGTAATTCATTCCAGCGCCGAGGGCAGCGTCAGCTTCAAGGCACTGCTGTACATTCCCTCCAAGGCCCCCTACGACTTCTACACCAAGGACTTTAAGCGTGGTTTGCAGCTGTATTCCTCCGGCGTCATGATCATGGAGAACTGCGAGGATCTGCTGCCCGAGCACTTCCGCTTCGTCCGGGGCATTGTGGACAGCCAGGATCTGTCCCTGAACATCAGCCGGGAAATGCTCCAGCACAACCGCCAGCTGACCATCATCGCCCGGAACATTGAGAAGAAGATCAAATCTGAACTCAAGTCCATGCTGGAAAATGACCGGGAGAAGTACGAGCAGTTCTACGCCGCCTTCGGCCGTCAGCTGAAATACGGCACCGTGTCCGACTACGGCGCACACAAGGACGCCTGTCAGGATCTGCTGCTGTTCTACAGCAACAAGGAGGGCAAGCTGATTTCCCTCAAGGAATATGTGGATTCCATGGCGGAGGGTCAGGAGAAAATCTACTTTGCCCCCGGCGAGAACCGGGAAAGACTTGCCAAGCTTCCTCAGGTGGAAACCCTTGCCAAGAAGGGCTACGACGTGCTGCTGTTTGCCGAGGATGTAGATGAGTTCATCCCCCAGACCCTGATGACCTACATGGAGAAGCAGTTCTGCAACGTGTCCACCGAGGACTTAGGTCTCAAGACCGAGGAAGAGAAGAAGGAAGCCGAGGAAAAGGCCGAGGAGCTGAAGGGTCTATTAACCTTCGTCAAGGAGTCTCTGGGCGAGCAGGTCAAGGAAGTGAAGCTGTCCACCGATCTTGGCAGCCACCCCGTGTGCATGACCCCCGACGCCGGCATGAGCTTCGAAATGGAGAAGTACATGAAGAAGGCCAACCCCGAATTTGCCTTCCCGGTGGGCCGGATTCTGGAGCTGAACCCGGAGCACGAGGCGGTCAAGGCTCTGCAAACTGCCATGACCGAGGACCCCGTAAAGGCCAAGGACTACGCTCAGCTTCTGTGCTACCAGGCCCAGCTCATGGCGGAGCTGCCCCTGGACGATCCCTACGCCTACACCGAACTGGTGTGCAAGCTGATGAAGTAGGCCGCAGGGCGGCCGGCCAATGCGGTCGGCAGGGCCGACAGCCAATACGTTACGAACACTGGCAGTCATCGTTACGCCATTGGGCCTGCCCGGTATCGTTCTCTGGTAGGATTAATGGTTCTATAACTGATTAACTGCGTAGGGCTTATGTTATGACCCCGCCGACCCGGTATCGATTTGTGGAAGTTTACGGTGAATGGTGTTTGGCTGGTTGATATCCAAGCAATTTCCATTGGACGAAGGCAAGGAAATCGTCCTGCCTGATCGGCGGAGTCATGACTCCGCCCTACGATGGATATGTTCCCCTTTTACTGTTCACTGCGTATTCAAACGGCAGCACCCCGGAGGGCATCGTCCTCTGGGGTCTGCCTGCATTTCCCATTGTGTTTCTTCCTGTAATGTGATACACTCTGTAGAGAAAAGGAAGGTGTTATCATGCGTATGATATTTCAGGATTATCTGGAAAGCGGACTGTGGCTGATTCTGCGTTCCCTCTTCGGAATGCCCATGCTGCTGTCCATCGCGGGCTATGTGCTGACCGCCCTGGCCCTGTATACCATTGCCCGGCGGCGGGGCTTAAGGAATCCCTGGCTGGCTTGGATTCCCGTAGCGGACTGCTGGCTGCTGGGTTCGCTGTCCGACCAGTACCGGTATGTGGTGAAGGGCGAGCACAAGTCCAAGCGGAAAATTCTGCTGTTTTTCCGGATTCTCATTACCATCATGTGGGTTTCCCTGATTGGTCTGCTGGTGAATCTGTGCTTCCACGCTGTCGACAGCGTAGTCTGGGGCAGTATAAACGACGATCAGATCTTCCAGATTCTGCATCAGGCCATGAACCTGCTGGTGGTGTGCCTGCCGCTGATTGGCATTTCCATCGCCTACGCGGTGTTCCGCTATATGGCGCTGTATGACATCTACAAGTCCCTGGACCCCGCCAACTGCGTGCTGTTTCTGGTGCTGAGCATCCTGTTCGGCGTCACCGAGCCCTTCTTCCTGTTCTTCAGCAGAGAGAAGGACGGCGGTATGCCCCCCAGAAAGCAGCCTGTTCAGGAGGCCCCCAGCAGCAATTCCTGGGTGGATGTGCAGGAAGATGAACTGTAATGGACTACTGCCAATACCCTTCCCCGGTGGGGACGCTGTACCTAACCGCCGATGAAGACGGGCTGACGGGCGTCTGGATGCACCCTGAGAAAACGGAAGATTTTCCCGTTTTATCTCAGGCGAAGCTCTGGCTGGACTCCTATTTTTCCGGGAATCCGGCAGAAATTACCTTCTCTCTCAATCCCCAGGGCACGCCTTTCCAAAAACAGGTGTGGACGCTTCTTCTGACCATTCCCTATGGCGAAACCACCACCTACGGCACGCTGGCCCGGGAAATGGCCCGGCGCACCGGCAGGGAAAGAATGTCGGCCCAGGCGGTGGGGCAGGCGGTTGGGAAAAATCCCATCAGCATTCTCATTCCCTGCCACCGGGTGGTGGGCGCTGGTGGGAAGCTGACGGGCTACGCCGGAGGACTTGCGAAAAAAGAATGGCTTCTGCGCCACGAGGGTTGGCTGCAAGACGGGAGGGAAGAGAAATGATTACCCTATTCAATCGAAGAGAATTAACCATCACCTGGGATCAGGCCCGCCAGGCCGAAATCCGGTCAATTCTATCCGATCACGGAATTGAATCCATGGTAAAGCTTGTGGATTTCCACGGCTCTTCCAATGCGTGGAACCGATATGGTCATAACGCCGGCACCTTCGGTCTGAACCGCGACTACTTATATGCGTACAAAATTTACGTTCGCGGCAAGGACTACGAGGAAGCGGAATATCTGATACGGGGGTAGTCAGCCCACCGCAACTGCGTGTTGCTTGCATTTCTTCTTTTTTCGTAGTACTCTGTCCATGAGGAGGCGATATGCTTGGAAACGAAAGATGTCATTGTGCAGCTGAGAACTGCCCACGGAATGTCTCAGGACAGCCTTGCGGAAAAGGTGTTTGTCACCCGGCAGGCGGTGTCCCGGTGGGAAAACGGGGGTTCACTTAGATAAAGATACCACATCAATCCCACGCTGACTTTTGCTCAACCGATACAGCCGGAGGGCTGGATAACAAGAAAAGGCGGTATGCGCCCCGTGGAGGGGTAGCGTACCGCCTTTTCTTGTGGGGGTTTC
>JALFXH010000091.1 GCA_022786965.1 Clostridiales bacterium | reverse complement strand
TCCTTGCTCTGGTAGATGCACTCGCCGGAGGAGCCGCCCACATACAGGCCCTTGACGCCCTTGTCGATGAACCAGCGGGTCAGCGCCCGGACGCCCTCGGGGCTAACCTTGCCCTCAGCGTCGTAGCAGGCGTAAAATGCGGGAATAATGCCCTGATATTTTGCAATGTCCTTCATAATTTTTCTCCTTTTAGCGGATTTTTACCTTAAATACAGCTTTTGTCACAGTCTGGGGGCGCTCCAGCATCATTTTGATCTTGTGAGCGTCATCGGGCCAGACCACCAGGAAATCTCCGGGGGCCAGCACCAGCTTGTGAGCGCCCTGACCCCGGTAGGCGTAGAAATCGTTCCCGGGCTGGCTGTCAAACAGAGTTAGCTTCTTGGGAGAGGCGATCTCTACCCGCTCACGGCCAGTGAGCATCAGGTGAATATCCAGAAAATTTTCGTGGGCTTCAAAGAAGCTCTCCTCATCGGAAATGGTTTCGTAGGTAAATTTGGTGCACCAAACCTGCCCGGGAATGATGTCCACCCGCTCCGTGCCCAGACTGGACAGGAATTCCGGGGTGATGCGCCGCAGGGCCTGGTCCAGATTGGGGTGGATGCCCAGATAGGTAAGGGCGGTTTCATTTCTCGCAACAATCATAGCTTATCCCTTCACAGCGCCCATGGTGATGCCCTTGGTGAAGTACTTCTGGAAGATCAGGAACACGATGATGATGGGCACGGAGGCCAGAGCGGAGCCGGCCATCAGCAGACCAAAGTCCGTGGAGTTCTCCGCCTGCATGGTGGCGATACCCAGGGAGATGGTCAGGTTCTTGCTGGAGGTCAGCATGATCAGCTGCATGAAGTAGTCATTCCAGGAGTTGATGAAGGTGAAGATGGCGCAGGCGCCAACACCGGGCTTGATCATGGGGAACATGACGTCGGTGAAGGTGCGCCACTCGGAGGCGCCGTCAATGCGGCAGGCTTCCACCATTTCCGTGGGGATACCCTCCGCGAACTGCTTGAGAAGGAACACGCCGAAGGGCCAGCCCACGATGGGGAAGATCACGGCCCAGATGGTGTCGTACAGCTTCAGGCTGGACATCTCCCGCAGCAGGGGGATCAGAATGACCTGCTTGGGCAGGGCCATGGCACAGACAATGAGGCTGAAGATGATGGTGCGTCCCCAGAACCGCTTCTTTGCCAGCACATAGCCCGCCATGGCGGCGGTGAGGCAGGTCAGCAGCATGGAGGTCACGGACATAAACACCGTGTTCACCAGCCAGCGCAGAGCCGCGGGCACAGTGGGGCCGGTGATGACATAGCCGAAGAGCTTCAGGTCAAACAGCGGCGCGGAGCGGCTGCCCATCAGCTTTTCAAAGTTGGCGCCGGTGAAGACAGTGGGCCACCACACGGGGGTGGTTGACATAATTTCCTGCTTGGTCTTGAAGGAACCGGTGATGATCCAGTACAGGGGGAAGGCAAACAGGAACGCCAGGATGAACACAACAACGAAGGAGAAGATATAATAGACCTTGGATTTGGCCTGATTGGTATCCAGCCGATTGGATTTATTCACAGTTCACCCCTCCTTACTTTTCCTGACCGGCCTTGAACTGGACGGCAGACAGGATGGCAATGACGATGGCCAGAATCACGCCCATAGCGTTGCCGTAGCCGTAGCGGTACAGCTTGAAGGCGTTGTAGTAGATGTAGTACATGATGGTCATGGTGGAGTTGTTGGGTCCGCCGGAGGTCAACAGCTGAATCAGCGCGAAGCACTGGAAGGAGTTGATGGTGGTGATAACCAGGATGTACAGAGTGGTGGGCATGATCTGAGGCCACTTAATCTTCCAGAAAGCCTGCATCTGCGTGGCGCCGTCCACCTCGGCAGCCTCCACCAGAGACTTGTCCACATTGTCCAGAGCGGAGACGTACAGCACGATGGGCTGACCCACGGAGGTGGTCAGCAGAATCAGGATGATGCAGCCCAGGGCGTACTTGGGATCGCCCAGCCAGTTGATGGGCTGATCAATCATGCCGGTGGCCTGTCCGATGTAGTTGAAAATGCCGTAGTAGTTATTGAACATCCACTTCCAGACCATGGTGACGGCCACGGAGCCGGTGACCACAGGCAGGTAGAAGATGCAGCGGAAGGCAGAGGTTGCAGCCACGGGCATCTTGCTGATGGCGGAGGCAACCCACAGAGAGAATACGCAGGTTACGGGCACGCTGACCAGAACGATAATCAGGGTGTTCCACAGAGCTTTCCAGAATACGGGATCGGCGAACAGTTCCTTATAGTTGCCGAAGCCGACGAAAATGTCCTCACGGCCCATGGTGGCATCGAAGAAGCTGGTGATGATGCACATAATCATGGGATAGAGAACGAAGCCAACGAAGAAGATCAGGAACGGCAGCAGGAACAGATAGGATGTAATCGTTTCATGGACCATCAGCCGCCGGGATCTGGTGTTTACGGATACTTTTTTGTTTGCCAAGGATATCCTCCCCTCTGGTGATGCGGCGGGCGGCGATACGACCGCCCGGGAAAGAAGTGTACGGAATTTTATCTGGTTAACGTTGACAGTTGACAGTTAAGGAGTCCCTTCGGGACAATTAAAATAATCATGAGAACATCAGATATTCCCGCAAAACTTCCGCATTTCCTGTTTTGCGTATCTATGGATTCCTTTCAAAGGGATACCACAACTATCAACTGTCCACTGTCAACTGTCAACTATTCGTGTATGAGGTCAAAACCGCCGCACAGAAAAACGCCCCTCCCCTCGCCCAGAAGAAGAGGGAAGGGGCTTTTGCTATCCTACTGAATGGTCAGCCGGAAAATTACTTGCCGGCGGCAGCGTTGGCGGTGGCCACGAAGGCGTCAGCAGCCTCCTGAACAGGAGTGCCGGTGCCGATCTGCTGCAGCATATTCCAGGCGGCGGCACGAGCCTCGGTCCAGCCGGGGATGACGTTGTAGTAGTCGCCCATGTACTGCATGAAGGTGCCGTAGGTGCCCTTCAGAGCGTCGTCAGCGTACAGGCCGGTGACGGACTGACGGACGGACCAGAAGCCGGAGGTGGTGACGGACTCAACGGTGTTCTCGTCGCAGACCCACTTGATGAAGGTCTTGGCAGCGTCGATCTTGGCAGCGTCGCCGTTGTCAAAGATACCGAAGCCCCAGATACCGCCGCACAGCTTGACATCGGTGCCGTTGGGGGAGGGGAAAGCCATGGGGAAGACCTCAAAGCTGTCGCCGATAACCTCGGTGCGGGCAGCGTGGGTAGCGGCGTTCCAGCAGAAGGCCATCTGCAGCACGCCCTGGGCGAACAGGTCAGCCTCTTCACCGCCGTTGATGGAAGCGTCGAAGTTGATGCCCTTGGTATTGTACAGGGTCTCCAGAGCCTTGACGTTCTCGGGGGAGTTCATGGTGTACTCGGTGTGCTCGGGGTTGGTGAAGGTGCCGCCGTACATATTGTTGTACAGAGCGCGGGTGCCCTGGTCACCGCCCTGAGCGGAGCAGAACACGGCGCCAACGTTCTTGTAACCAGCATCGTACAGGGTCTGAACGGCCTTCAGGAAGTTCTCGGTGGTCCAGGTGTGGGTCTCGGCGTCCACATACTGCCATGCGCCGGTCTCCTCGAAGACGGTCTTGTTGATGGCCATGCAGTGAGCGGTCATGCACAGGGGGTACTCGTAGTAAGCACCGCTGCCGTTGTTACAGGCGGCTTCCACGGAAGCGTAAATGTCGGCCTTGGCATCGGCAGTCCACAGGTCAGCCAGGTCAACCATCTTGCCCTTGCCGCCCCAGTTAGCCACCAGACGCTCGGGTCCTTCCATAACGATGTCGGGAGCGGCGTTGCCCTCGATGGCGGTGTTGACCTTGTCGTCGCCGTCGGTGTAGGTCAGGTACTCAACCGTAACCTTGATGTTGGGATAAGCAGCGTTGAACTTGGCCAGCAGCTGGTCAACGACCTCCTGCTTGCCCCAGTCGCCGATGGGGTAAGTCCACAGGCTGATCTCTACAGGAGCAGCCTCGGAAGCGGCGGGAGCGGCAGCCTCGGTAGCTGCGGGAGCGGGAGCAGCGGTGGGAGCGGGGGTCTCAGCCTTCTGCACGGAGCAGGCGCCCAGAGACAGCACCATGACCACAGCCAATGCCAGAGCAATCAACTTTTTCATTGTGTTTCCTCCTAATAAAATTGATACGATGTATGCTTCACGGCCTGAGCCGTTGGAGCCGGTTTCGGGTGGGGATTTTTCTATGTGGTAATCCCCACAATTTCCGAGAGTATCTTACTACATCATTTCAGCAATGTCAACAACGATCTGAAAGGAAATTTCATAAAATATGGTAATTCGAAAAAGTTTTCTATTTTGCACATGAAAACGTTTCCAATTTCAGCACATTGACGAAACTGCTTTCCCACCCTTGACGCTGGACCAAAACATGGTATTCTTTGTGTAGAAAGGAGTTGTTTCCCTATGAAAAGACATATTCTCTGCTTCGGAGATTCCAATACCCACGGCTACTGCGCCGATCCCGCCGACTGTTTTGGCGGCATCCGCTTTACGGAGGACCAGCGATGGACCCGGCTGCTGCAAAAAGCACTGGGCGAGGACTATCTGGTCATCGAGGAGGGCCTGTCCGGGCGCACCACCTGCTTTGACGACCCCATCCACGAGGGGCTCAACGGTCTCGACTACATCTATCCCTGCCTCAAAAGCCACGAAGCCATCGACCTGCTGATCATCATGCTGGGCACCAACGACTGCAAGGACCGGTTCTACGCCAACGCGGCCTGCATCGCTCTGGGCATGGCAAGGCTGGTGAAGAAGGCCAAGGACACCGACTGCTGGGGCGGAAAGACCCCCAACATTCTGGTCATCGCCCCGCCACCCATCGGCCAGGGGATGCTGAATAGCCCCGTGGCCCCCGTCATGGGCAATCTTTGCGTAGAAAAATCCCGGCAGCTGGCACGCAGCTACCGGGAGCAGTGTGAACTTCTGGGGGTAAGCTTTCTGGATGCCGGGGAAGCGGGCTGTGAATTCAATCAGGTGGACTTTATGCACCTAACCAGCCGGGGGCACAAAACCCTTGCCGAAAAGCTGGCGCAGTTGGTGCCGCAGCTGGTGAAGTAGCGGCGAGTCGCCGCTGACAATGCGGGCCGCAGGGCGGCCAGCCAATGCGTTACGGACGCTGGGTGATTGACGAACATCCTTTGGGCCCCTCGACCGGCAGTGCTCAATAGTATAGCAAATTGTCCTTTAACTGAGTAATGCCTTCCCCTTTGGGGTGGTGCTCCGCGCAGCGAATCTGCAATGTCAATGATTGCCGGTGGCAATCATACCTCTATTCATTAAGGTGGCCGAGCGTTAGCGAGGTCGGAAGAGGTTCCTACCATTT
>JALFXH010000073.1 GCA_022786965.1 Clostridiales bacterium | reverse complement strand
AATCAGGTTATAGAACTGGAATACAAAGCCCACATCATGACGGCGGTAGTCCGTCAATTCCTTTTTGCTGAGGGCAGAAACTTCCCGGCCATCCAGCATCACCCGGCCGGTAGACAGGGTGTCCATGCCGCCCAGAATATTCAGCAGCGTGGTCTTGCCCGCGCCGGAGGGGCCGACAATGACAACCAGCTCCCCCTTCTCCACCTGAAAGGAGGTATCGTGTAGAGCGTGAATCTCCACTTCTCCCATATGGTAGGTCTTTCCCACATTTTCGAATTCAACAAAGGCCATAATCCGCACCTCGCAGGCGTTTTCTTTGATTATATCACAGTTACCACAGTTTATTTTAACGTTTTGTGAATAAAATCCGCTGTTTCAGTCGGAAAACCGAAGCAGCGGATTTGTATGTTATTTCTTTCTGAATACCAGCAGCTTGCTGCCCACATAATTGATAATGATAACCAGTACCTGTGTCACCAGCTTCCAGATATTGCCGTTCCAGTGCAGACAGTCCACCGTCAAAAACAGAATCACCGTCTCCAGAACGCCGGAAGCAAGGCGGCAGCTGACAAATTTGGTAAACTCAGGCACAACTGTCTTTGCGGACCAGTCGTGACTTTGGAAGACAAAGGGCTTATTTGTCAGAAACGCGAAAATCACCGCACCGACCCAGGCGATCATATTGCTGACCGCCGCGGAAAGTCCGCAGAAATTATAAACCGGCAGATAAATCATGTAGTTGACCACGGTGGTCAGCACACCGAAAAACAGGTAAGACAGAACATCCCGGTATTTTTCTGCCAGAGAACGAAGTTTATCAATCATACTATGCCTCCAATCAATTTCCGACTGATTATAGCATATCTCTTCCAGAATTTGCAACAGAAATTTTTGAAAACAGGTATTGACATTCCCGCTCTGTATCAGTATAATACTATCGATACAAAAAGGAGGAATAAATTATGAAGCTTGCTTTTTTTGATACCAAGTCCTACGACATTCCCGGTTTTGACCGCTATGCCGTTCCTGCCGGAATCGAGATCAAATACTATGAGCCGAATTTGAATCGGGATACCGTGTCACTGGCCAATGGTTTTGACGCGGTATGCGTCTTCGTCAACGACACAGTGGATGCCGTGGTGGTGGACAGACTCTATGAGATGGGCGTAAAGGCCATCGTCCTGCGCTGCGCCGGTTTCAACAACGTGGACATCAAGGCCTGTGAAGGAAAGCTGCGGGTGTTCCGTGTTCCCGCCTACTCTCCCCATGCCGTTGCGGAGCATGCCATGGCGCTGCTGCTGACCATCAACCGCCGTACCCACAAGGCCTATATCCGCACCCGGGATTTCAATTTCAGCCTGCAAGGCCTTGCCGGCTTTGACCTGTACGGCAAGACTGTAGGTGTGATCGGAACCGGCAAGATTGGCCGGGTGTTCGCCGATATCTGCAAGGGATTCGGCATGACAGTCCTGGCATACGACAAATTCCCCGCGGTGGACTCCGGTCTGAACTATGTGGAGCTGCCGGAGCTGTTTGAAAAGTCCGACATCATCTCCCTGCACTGCCCCCTCACCGAGGAAACCCGCCACATCATCAACGCCGACTCCATCGCCCTGATGAAAAAAGGCGTCACCATCATCAACACCTCCCGGGGCGCGCTGGTGAACACGGAGGATCTGATTACCGGCATCAAGGACAGAAAGGTCGGCGCCGCCTGCCTGGACGTGTACGAGGAGGAAGGGGACCTGTTCTACGAGGATTACTCCGGTCACATTGTGGAGGATGACAAGCTGGTGCGGCTGATTGCCATGCCCAACGTCATCGTGACCTCCCATCAGGCCTTCCTGACCAATGAGGCCCTGGACAACATCGCGGCAACCACCGTCAGCAATCTGACCCGATTCTTCAGCGGGGACCCCGATACCAGCACGGAAGTGTGCTACCACAAGTAATGCAAAGAGGTCTGCCGGTTGTCCGGCAGACCTCTTTTTTTAGAAGCCCAGCTCCTCCCCTACCAGAATGAACTTGATGCGTCCAGCGGGTCGGCAGTTACGGGTAATCAGAATCTGATTGCAGATGCAGTCCTCGCTCTTGCAGTCGGCACAGGAGCCGGTGACCTCACAGGGGGTCTTAAAGGGGAACCGCTGCTTGTTCATGGGCGCAGCTACAGTTCTGGCACGGGTCACGGCATCGTCCAACGTGTCGCAGACCTTATTCATGCCGGCAATCACCAGAACCGTTTCCGGGCCGTAGACAATGGCGGCTACACGATTTCCGGTGCCGTCGATGTTGACCATTTCACCGTCCA
The DNA here is from genome assembly GCA_022786965.1 of Clostridiales bacterium. Taxonomy (GTDB): domain Bacteria; phylum Bacillota; class Clostridia; order Oscillospirales; family Oscillospiraceae; genus Faecousia. Next base: position 11,641 of record JALFXH010000073.1, on the reverse strand, counting down.
GACTCAGGGCATTGGCGCCGCTGAGGAACACGTCCGCCGTCAGGCAGCGCTTCAAAAGCTGATTGCGCTCCTCGGGAGTTTTCGCGGAATCCCGATCAATGGCAGCATATTTTCCTGCCTTAACCGCATCAATCAGGCCGATCTGCTGGGCGGACAGAGCCCCGCCCCAGCCCACACTGGCTCCTTCGGGGATCAGCTCCAGCGCCTTTTTGAGAGCGGAAGCCGCGTCCGGGCAGTAAAAGGCGTCAAAATGGCGGCTTTTCAGGTTCTTAACCAGCACCTGACCGCGCTTTTCGTAGTATTTTTTCATCTGTTCAGTCATAGGTATTCCTCCTGCCAAAAGATTTTTCCCGCACAGTCAATGATCCGCTGGATTTCCGCGTCTGTGTGGGCATTGCACAGGAACATGGCCTCGAACTGGCTGGGGGCAGAGTAAATCCCCTGCTCCAGCAGGCCCAGATACCAGCGGCGGAACTGGGTGAGGTCGGAAGAGCGGGCCGCGTCGTAGCTCGTAACAGGGCTTTCCGTAAAGAAAACCGTCAGCAGAGATCCCACCCGGTTCACCTGGGCGGGGATGCCGGACAGAGCCTGTTTCAGCCCCTTTTCCAGCATAGCGCCCCGCCGGTCCAGATTCTCATAGATTTCCGGCGTGGATTTGAGGATTCGCAGCTGGGCCAGGCCCGCCGCCATGGCAACGGGGTTGCCGGACAGGGTGCCTGCCTGATAGACGGGGCCAAGAGGAGCCACCTGCTCCATCAGCTTCCGGCTGCCGCCGTAGGCGCCTACAGGCATACCGCCGCCGATGATCTTTCCGTAGGTCACCAGATCGGCCCGGACGCCATAGTATTCCTGGGCGCCGCCGGGAGCCAGCCGGAAACCGGTAATCACTTCATCGAAAATCAGCAGCGTTCCATTTTCGTCGCACAGTCTGCGCAGTCCTTCCAGGAAACCTGGCTGTGGCGGAACCACGCCCATGTTGGCGGCTACCGGCTCCACGATCACCGCCGCCACCTGTCCGGAATTGGCCTTCAGCAGAGCTTCCACGCTGGGCAGGTCATTGTAGCTTGCTGTCAGGGTGTCCCCGGCGATTTCCGCGGGAACACCGGCAGAATCAGGGGCACCGCCGGTCAGAGCACCGGAACCGGCTTTCACCAGCATGGCGTCCGTATGTCCGTGGTAGCAGCCGGCAAATTTGATAATCTTGCTTCTGCCCGTTGCGCCCCGTGCCAGCCGCAGGGCGGACATGACTGCCTCTGTACCGGAATTGACCATGCGCACCATGTCGATGCCGGTCATTTCACATACAAGCTCTGCCATATCCACCTCTGCCGCTGTGGGCGCGCCGAAACTCAGGCCCTTGCGGATGGCTTCACCCACGGCCTGCTCCACAGCATCGCAGCAGTGACCCAGAATCAGGGGTCCCCAGGAGCCAATGAGGTCAATGTATTCCTTTCCGTCCACGTCCCAGACGTGGCTGCCAAGACCCCGGTCCAGGAACCGGGGGTATGTACCCACACTGCGGCAGGCCCGGACGGGAGAATTCACGCCACCGGGCATGACCTTCTGCGCCGCTTCAAACAGCTGTTCCGAACGTGTCATTTAGCCCAACTCCCCCCGTTTCATAGCCTGCGCCAGCTCTTTGGCATAGTAAGTAATCAGAATATCCGCGCCGGCACGGAAAATGGACAGAGCGCTTTCGCACATGACCCGGTGCTCATCGATGAGACCCGCCTTGCCTGCTGCCTTGATCATGGCATACTCGCCGCTGACGGAATAGGCAGCCATGGGAAGGTCAAAAGCATCGGAGCACTCGCGAATAATGTCGAGATAGCTCAGGGCAGGCTTGACCATCAGAATATCCGCGCCCTCTTCCACATCCAGCGCGCACTCCTTCAGGGCTTCCCGGCGGTTGTGGGGGTCCATCTGATAGCCCCGGCGGTCGCCGAAGGCGGGGGCAGACCCGGCAGCGTCCCGGAAGGGGCCGTAGAAAGCGGAAGCGTACTTGGCGGAATAGGACATGATGGGCACATTTTTGAAGCCGTTGTCATCCAGCGCATCCCGGATGGCGGCAATCCTTCCGTCCATCATATCCGAGGGAGCAACCATGTCCGCGCCAGCCTGGGCGTGGGACAGTGCGGTTTTTGCCAGCACCCGCAGAGTCTCGTCGTTATCCACTTCGTGATCATGGAGAATGCCGCAATGTCCATGGTCAGTGTACTCACACATACACACGTCGGTGATCACATAGCAGTCGGGGTACTTTGCCTTGATGGCGCGGATACCCTGCTGAACCACACCGTTGGGGTCCCAGGCCGAGGAGCCGCAGGCGTCCTTATGAGCGGGAATACCGAACAGCAGAACCCGCTTGACACCGGCAGCCATACATTCCTCGATTTCCTCGCAGACCCGGTCGGGTGAGTAGCGCCACTGGCCGTCCAGAGAGGGTATCGGCTCCCGGATGTTCTCGCCCTCAATCAGGAACAACGGATAAATCAAACTATCCGGAGACACCCGGGTCTCACGCACCATACGGCGCAGGGTGTCGCTGGAACGAAGTCTTCGGGGACGAATGGTCAAATCCATATTAACACACTCCTTTGATGCACTCGATCAGGGAATCCATGGTGGCCTTTTCGGCGATTCGCACGGGAATCCCGTATTGTTCAGCTTCCGCCGCGGTCTGCCTGCCGATGCAGCAGCCGATGATATTCGAATAATCTGTATCCGGCAGGCTCCGCGCAAAGCCCCGGACCGTGGACGCACTGGTGAAGGTGACGATGGCGCCGGATTCAACCAGCTCTCTTACAGAATCGGAATTGGGGGCTTCATAGACCGTATCGTAGCAGGCAATATCCGCAAACGGAATGCCTTTTTCTGCAAACAGTCTGGGCATGGCATCACTTCCCTCGCTGGCGCGGCACAGGAGAACCGGACCTTCCACCCACGCCATAGTCTGCGCAAGGTAGTCAGAATCGTAGGTTTCCGGCACCAGATCGGCAAAAACACCGAATTTCTCCAGTTCCCCCGCGGTTTTTGGGCCGATGGCGGCGATTTTCAGATTTGCTAGGGCTCTTGCGTCCTTATGCTGCTTCCGAAGGTGCCGGAAGAAAATTTCCGGGCCGGCGGGACTGGTGAATACCAGCCAGCGGTAGTCATTGAGCTTGCCGATTGCGGTATCCAGTTCCGGGTTGTTCACCCGTTCCACGGTGCGGATACAGGGGTAGGCCGTGACGCTGGCGCCCAGCGCGCTGAGCTTTCCGCACAGGGAACCGTTGCGCTCCGCCGGACGGGTGACGATGATCTCCCGTCCCTTCAAATGAAGGTTATCAAACCAGTCAAAGCTGTCTGACAGCCCGCACACCTTGCCCACCACGATAATGGCAGGGCTGACGATTTTGGCATTCTCCGCAGCCTTTGGAAGCTCTGCCAATGTGGAAACCACCTTGCGCTGACGGGGCAGAGTTCCCCGTTCGATGACGGCGGCGGGCATATCCCCGTCCATGCCGGAATCCAGCAGGCCCTTACAGATCATGGGCAGGGCTGTGACGCCCATCAGAAACACCAGCGTTCCCTTTGTCCGCCGCAGGGCGTCAAAATCGATTTTCAGCTCTGTCCCGGCCTTGGCGTGGCCGGTAATGATATGGACGGAGGAGCAGTAGTTGCGATGGGTCACCGGGATTCCGGCGTAGGCAGGCACGGACAGGGCGGAGGTCACGCCGGGCACTTCCTGAAAAGGAATTCCATTCTCTTTCAGCAGCTCCAGTTCCTCGCCGACTCTGCCGAACAGGAAGGGATCGCCGCCCTTCAAACGAACCACACGCTTACCTTCCAGCGCCTTTTCCAGCAGAATCTGATTGATTCGATACTGGGGCACAGGATGGTTGCTGGCCTGTTTCCCCACATCGATTTTCTCGGCATTTTCCGGTATCAGGCCCAGAATCTCCGGACCCACCAGGCGGTCAAACACAACGACCTCCGCCTGGGCAATGGCTTCCAGTCCCTTCCGGGTCAGAAGGCCCGGGTCGCCGGGGCCTGCGCCCACTAAAATCACATTTCCTGTGCGCATTGGCACTCCCCCTCTTTCAAAATTCGGGCAAGGGTGCTGCCCAGTGTTTCCGCCTCGGCGACACCGCCGGTGATACTGCCCTTTCGTTGAATCCGTTCATCCGCACTGACGTAGAAGCCTGTCAGCGTCAGCTTCTCTTCTTCAACCACCGCGTGTGCCGCTACGGGAGAACTGCATCCGCCGTCCAGCGCCCGTACAAAGGCTCGCTCCGCCTTCGCGCAGCAGGCAGTTTTTTCATCCTGTACCAGGCGAAGGCACTGGGTATCCATCCCCTTCCGGGTCTGTACCACCAGAATGCCCTGCCCGGCGGCGGGAAGAATTTCCTCTGTCGTAAAATAGCGGCTGATGCGTCCTTCCAGTCCCAGACGCTTGAGACCCGCAGCCGCAAGTACCAGCGCGGAAAACTGTCCCGAGTCCAGCTTGGCAAGGCGGGTCTGAACATTTCCCCGCACCGGTTGGATGTCCATATCCGGGAACAGCTTCTTCAGCTGCAATTGTCTTCTGCTGGAAGAACAGCCGATGGGCTTTGATTTATCCAAGTCGGTTGCGCCCTCCGGCAGCACCAGAACGTCCCGGGGGTCTTCCCGGCTGGAAAATGCCGCCAGCGGCAGATCCTCCGGCACCTCCATGGGCATATCTTTCAGGGAATGGACGGTAAAATCAGCCCGTCCGTCCCGCAGCGCCTGATCCAGTTCCCGGACAAACAGGCCTTTTCCGCCGATTTTATCCAGAGTTTTGTCAAGTATTTTATCGCCGGTGGTCTTCATGGTCACCAGCTCCAATTCCGCTGCCGGTTCCGCCGCCGCAATCAGCTCCATCACCATCTGGCTTTGAATCACCGCCAGACGGCTCTCCCGGCTCCCAACGCGTAGTTTCATTCCAATTCCTCCAGCGCCCTGCGAATGGCCTTGGCGGCCCGGGCGGTCCTGTAGTGGTCTTTTCCGCCGGACACCACACCAGCAATCAGGTTTTCCCCGGTGCAGATTGCCGGGAAATAGAAGGTGCACTCCCCTTCGCAGTCCGCAACGGAGACCGGAATCCCCAGTTCCCGGGCTTCCACACCGACCTGATGGTTGACTTCCCGGCTGTCCGTAGCCGCGATAGCCAAACAGGCCCCCTCCAAATCGCCGGGAACATATTCCCGCTGCTTCCAGTGCAGGCCCTCCGGGCTGCATTTCAGTTCCGGCGCGATGACCGCAATCTCACAGCCAAACAGGCGCAAGGTGGCGATTCTCCGGGCCGCAATGGTACCTCCGCCCACCAGAACCACCTTCTTTCCCGTTAAATCGATAAATAGCGGGAATTTTGGTGCCTTCTGGGCGATTTCCTGCCGCCGCTGCCACTGAGCAAACCGTTCCAGCTCCTGCGCGGCGATTGCGCGCATGGCTTCCAGCTCTTCCGGGCTCCCGGGGCCTGCCGAACCAAGGGAGTCTGTATCGTACAGTGTTATCAGTTGACCGCACTCCGGGTCAATGTCCCGGGGCACCGCCAGATCCACTGCCACCTTCGGTGGATTCTGAACCTGCCGCAATTGCTGGGCGGTCAGGGTATAATGCGGGCTTGTGGTGGCGGAGACCAGGGCGTCAATGTTCTCCATTGCCGCCACCCGGTCTTCGTAATTCACAGTACCGCAGCCAGCGGGAACCACCGTTTCGCCGTGACGGTATGTCCGAAGCGTCACATTGACGCTGGCTCCCGCCTCCTGCAACAGCTGGGCTGCCAGACGGCCCATTTGTCCGTTGCCAATGACCAGAATTCGTTTTCCTTCCAGTAAGCCCAGTTCCCTGCTCAGAATATCCCGGCAGCGGCTGCCCATGGAGGGGCTTCCACGGCTGACGGACACCTCCGTCCTGGCCCGCTTTCCCGCCGTTACCGCGGCCCGAAACAGCGCGGACAATGTGGGGTCAGCGGTTTTTGCCTCCTGGGCCAGCTCCATGGCTTTACGCACCTGGGTAATAATCTGATCTTCACCCAAAATCTGGGAGTGCAGGCCGCAGGTCACCTCCATCAGATGCCGGGCAGCATCCATGCCGCATCGGGTCGTGAAATAGCATTCCATCTCCCCTTCCGGCACCCCGGCTCCACGGCACAGCAGCCGCCAGGGCGTCTGTGCGCTGCCGCTGATGTACAGCTCCGTCCGGTTGCAGGTGGACAGGAGCACGCACCCCTCCACACCGGGCTGTGCATGGAGCCAATGCAGGAATTCCTCCGCCAGAGCTTGGGAAAAAGAAAGCCGCTGCCGCTGATCCAGAGGTGCCCGGTGGCAGTCCAGACCCGACATCATCAGCATCATTTTCCGTCCCCCTTTACAATCACCAGGGAGAAGTAACCGGACGGCTCCTTCAAATCCGAGAAATGGGGATAAACATGCTCGTTTTCCATGCTGCAATTCTCCACCATGGAAGCGCCTTCCAGCAGACCCTTGTCCGCCAGCTGCTGCTGAAGCTCCAAAATGGAGCGCCCCGCCTTCATGAAGACCTTGTTTCCCGGCAGGTCCATCAGCTCGTTCTGATCATGGGAGGCAGGAATGATGGTCAAAGGCTCCCTTCCAAGGCAGAGGGACTGGTTCAGCCGCGCCGCCGCCGCGCAGAAGGAGGGGATGCCCGGCACCACCTCTACCGCGTAACCCCGGCGGAGCACCTTCTGGTGAATATACATATAGGTAGAATAAATGGCGGGGTCGCCCAGCGTCAGGAAAGCCACCTGCCTGCCCTCGTCCAGCAGGGCGCAGATGGTATCCGCCGCCTCCTCGTGGGCCGCGTCCATTACCGCCTTGTCCCGAACCATGGGCGTTTTCACAAACTGAATCTGCTTGTCCTTGAGGTAGTCCTTCGCAATATTCAGCGCCACTTTATCGCCGCTGCTGGCATCCGGTACGATGACCACGTCCGCTTCCCGCAGAACCCGGACAGCCTTCACCGTCAGCAGCTCTGGGTCACCGGGGCCAACCCCTACGCCCCACAGTTTCCCATGGGTTTCCAAAGCTTCCACTGCCTGACGGCAGTGCTCCACGAACAGCGCCCGGATGGCGGGGCACTCTCCCAGTCCCTGCAGAATGCAGCGCACGGGATACCCGGCCTTCTTCAGCTGTGCGGCCCAAGAATCTTCATCTCCGGACATATCGTTGCGGGCATGATCGCCTGCCACCAGCATAAAGGGAGCAAGCATCAGCCGGCGGATCTCCGGACGTTTTGCAAGCTGCCGCTGCACACTGTCCAGCGCGGGATACCCTTCCACCGTGGCAAGGTAGACCCGGTCGCAGAGGCCTCGCAGCATATGCTCCATCTGGGCATAGGCAGAATTGGCAAAGTGGGTGGTTCCGTGACCCATCAGAACCAGAGCCTCATCGGCATCCAGAGGCGGCAGCCAGTTCAGCAGCGCCTGAGCAACGGAAGTATAATCTCCTTCGCTGTGCAGCAAGGGCATACCCACAGAAATCTGCATCCGCAGACGGTAGGGCTCCAGCTGGGACAGCATCTTTTCATATTCCTCGCCGTGCATCACATGGGTGGACTGGACGGCCACATGGGTATATCCCTCCTGCTCCAACCCGTGCATTGCCTGAGAGACATTTTCAATCTCCACGCCGTCCCGTTCTTTTAATTTCCGGATAATCATTCCGCTGGTAAAAGCCCGTCGAACCTCCCAATCCGGGAATGCCTCCGCCAAAGCCTGCTCTGTAGCGGCAATGGTTTTGCGCAGGGTGTCGGGATAAGACGTGCCAAAGGACACTGCCAAAATCGCTTTTTTCATTGCATTCTCTCCTGTTTGCGCATCCGCGTTATTTTGCGTCTGTCCAAAAAAGGACAGCCCAACGGCTGCCCGGCAAAAGGACCTTGCGTCCCATTCCCGGAGACTGAGCACCGCAGCCCGGAAAAAGTAGACTCTGGCAGGTCTCCTGACTTCAGATCTCAGCTAGCACACCTTCTCGGAACTGCTTCCAATGGTTTTGTGCTTTGCTCCCTGTTACAGTGACGGGTTCGTTCCGGACTTGCACCGGATTCCCTTTTCTCCTTGCGGATACCAAAATCTATCCTGATTCTAGCTTATAGTTTATCCTTTTTTTCACCGTATGTCAATGCTTTTTCCACAGTCAAAACGGTTACCCGGCGCATAGGATGGGCTGGAGGTATCAGTTTATGAAAAGCGCACTGTTTACGGGCGTCTGCACCGCCCTTGTCACGCCGTTCTTAGGCAAAAACGTCAATTACCCCATGATGGATCTGCTGCTGCGGCGGCAGGTACAGGCCGGGATTGATGCTGTGGTACTCTGCGGCACCACCGGAGAATCTCCCACCCTGTCCGATCTGGAAAAGCTGGAAATGTTCCGCAGAGGAAAACGCTATGTGGGCGACAGCTGCACAATCATCGCCGGAACCGGTTCCAATGACACGTCTCACGCCATTGCCCTGAGTAAGGCCGCGGAGGACGCGGGGGTGGATGCCCTGCTGGTGGTCAGTCCCTACTACAATAAGGCCACCCCGGACGGACTGCTGACCCACTACGCGGCCATCGCCGATGCGGTACATATCCCGGTGATTGTGTACAATGTTCCCTCCCGCACGGGAGTGGATATTCCCATCAGCGTCTACCAAAGCCTTGCCCGGATTCCAAACATCGCCGGTGTGAAGGAAGCCAGCGGGGACATCACCAAAATCGCAAGAATTCGCGCTCAGTGTCCCGAGGAATTCGCCGTTTGGAGCGGAAATGACGATCAGGCCGCCGCAGTGATGGCTCTGGGGGGCAGCGGTGTCATCTCCGTGGTGTCCAACGTTCTTCCGGAGCAGACGCTCTCCATGGCCCGGGCGGCGCTGGATGGAGATTTCGACACGGCGGCGGATTTGCAGATTCGTTTGCTTCCGCTGATTGAAGCCCTGTTCAGCGAGGTCAACCCCATCCCCGTAAAGGCGGCAATGAAGCTGATCGGCTACGACTGCGGCGAGTGCCGCCTGCCGCTGACGCCCATTTCTCAGGAAAACCTGAAAAAACTGAAAGCAATTTTGCTTCCCAGCTAAAAGGAACGCGCTCTCCCGGATGGGAGAGCGCAATTCTTGTTATTTATGCCAGAACAGCCTTGTGGAAGACCTTTTTCCCCTTGCGGATTTTTACGCCTTCTTTCAGCATATCTTCCGTCACAGCAAACTGGGCAGAGGGCACCTTCTCGTCGTTGACCAGCACGCCGCCCTGCTCTACAAGCTGCCGGGCCTGCTTGTTGGATGGAGCCAGGCCGCAGGCAACCATCAGGTTCAGAATGCCGATCTTGCCATCGGTGAGCTTGTCGGCAGTGATCTCGGTGGTGGGCATATTGGCATCGTCGCCGCCGCCCACAAACAGGGCCTTGGCAGCAGCCTTTGCCTTGTCCGCCTCCTCCTCGCCATGGACCAGCTTGGTCAGCTCGTAGGCAAGGATTTCCTTGGCCTCGTTGAGCTTGGCGTCCTTCCAGTCGGACATGGCGTCGATCTCCTCCAGCGGCAGGAAGGTCAGCATCCGAATGCACTTGAGCACATCCGCGTCCTCTACGTTGCGCCAGTACTGGTAGAATTCGAAGGGAGATGTCTTGTTGGGGTCCAGCCAGACAGCACCCTTGGCGGTCTTGCCCATCTTCTTGCCCTCGGAGTTGAGAAGCAGGGTGATGGTCATGGCGTGGGCATCCTTGCCCAGTTTCCGGCGGATCAGCTCGGTGCCGCCCAGCATATTGCTCCACTGGTCATTGCCGCCGAACTGCATATTGCAGCCGTAGGTCTGGTACAGATGATAGAAGTCGTAGGACTGCATGATCATGTAGTTAAATTCCAGGAAAGACAGTCCCTTTTCCATACGCTGCTTGTAGCACTCGGCCCGGAGCATATTGTTCACGGAGAAGCAGGCGCCCACCTCCCGCAGCACGTCCACATAGTTAAGGTCCAGCAGCCAGTCGGCGTTGTTGACCATCATGGCCTTGCCTTCGCCGAACTCAATGAACCGCTCCATCTGCTTTTTGAAGCAGTCGCAGTTGTGCTGGATAGTCTCCCGGGTCATCATGCTGCGCATATCGGTACGGCCGGAGGGATCGCCGATCATGGCGGTGCCGCCGCCGATGAGGGCGATGGGGCGGTTGCCGGCCATTTGCAACCGCTTCATCAGGCACAGGGCCATGAAGTGGCCCACATGGAGGGAGTCGGCGGTGGGGTCAAAGCCAATGTAGAAGGTAGCCTTGCCGTTGTCGATCATGTCACGGATTTCGTCTTCGTTGGTCACCTGAGCGATCAGCCCACGGGCAACCAGTTCATCATACAGTTTCATTTTCTATTTCCTTTCCTGTTGCGCCGCGTCACGGCAGATATAGGTAATCAATGCCGCACGCAGAAGATTGACGTTGGTTCGTTCCAGAATGGTATCCTTTTTTGTGTGGATTCGGCTGAGATACAGGGTCTTCCCCCGCTTATTCAGGGCGCAGATGCCGACGCCCCAGGGGAAATTCGCCTGATCGGAGGGATAGAAGGAGAAGCCCTTTTCATGGACAAGAATACTCTTTTTCCCAAAATAACCACAGGCTTTATAGAGAGATGTCAAGCGTTTCCTGTCTTTTTTCAACTTTTTCGTAGGGAACAGCGTCAGATAGTCGCCGTCACCGACGCAGTCCAGATTCAGTACCATTTGGCGGTTAATCTGCGGCCTGTGGGCTTTTCGGTAGGAAGCCGAACCGATCAGGCCCGCTTCTTCCAGATCGAACAGCACAAAAGCGACCTTCTTACGCTGATTGTCCGGCATACTTTTGGCGATTTCCAGCAGGGTGATCACGCCGGAGGTGTTGTCATTCATATTGCTGGGATTGGCCGGGCCAGCGATCATCAGGGCAAGGATAACCCAGACCAGAAGGTAACCGCACCATGCGCCAATCGAACCGCTGCCGGTAAGCAGGCCCACACCAAGGCCCAAAAGCACGCACACCACCAGAATCAACAGCGTGAGCACGACCTGCCAGAGCAGAATCAGCCAGAAATTACAGGGCGTGAGAAAATTGGGAATGGGCAGCCGCGCACAGGTGTCGTAGTGGGCAGTAACCAGATAATCTGCCAGCCCGGGATTTCCGATGATCAGATTTCTGCTGCCAAGGCTTCCGGTTTCTACGGTACATGGGTATCCCAACTTTTCCACATAGGCCCGAACCGCTTCCCGAAAGGCCTGCTTCTGACGTTTTGTCTTTCGCACCGGAAAATCACGCAAAACATCCATTGGCATTTCAAGCATTGTTTTCTCCCTGACCTGCCGCTAAAAGCAGCTCCGCCTGCTTCTTTTTGCTGAAGGAATGCAGGACAAGGTCATAGGCTTCGTCCAGCATATCCCGCAAAACTGCGTCCGGCACCTCCCCATCCGCCCGGATGGAATTCCAGTGAACCTTATTCATATAGTACCCGGGAAGCACATCCGGGTACTGCTGACGGTAGAAGTCGCCGTTGACCGGGGCCAGCTTCAGCGTGATATAGTAGGGCTTTCCGGAATCATCCAGACACACAGCGGCGAACATTTTGCCTCCGATCTGGTATCGATACCAGCCCCACTCTTCCTTGAAATCCTTCTGTACCGCTTTCTTTC
>JALFXH010000072.1 GCA_022786965.1 Clostridiales bacterium | reverse complement strand
GCTGCACACCAATCTCTACCGGAAAAGTCTGAGCCTTCGCAAAACCAAGACTGACCGAGTCGATGCACGAACCATTGCGACTATGCTAATGTCTGATGTGGACCTCAAGTCCTACACAGACACATCATATCACAATGAAGAGCTAAAGTCACTAACAAGATACAGATTTGACAAGGTTCGGGAACGAGCAAAGCTGAAAACATCCATTTCCAGATTGGTCTGCATCCTCTTCCCGGAGATGGAAAAGCTGGTTCCAACCCTCCATTTGGCATCTGTTTACGCACTTCTCAGTGAGTTTCCAGGTTCAAAGCAAATTGCTTCCGCACACCTGACACGCCTGACAAATCTTCTGCACGAGGCATCCAAGGGCCGATATGGCCGCGAGAAAGCAATTGAGATTCGGGACGCTGCCAGAAATTCCATCGGCTCTGCCATGCCTGCCAAGTCTCTGGAGCTGAAGCATACCATCCGGCTCATTGGGGAACTGGATGCGGAGATCGAAGAAATTGAGAAAGAAATCAATTCCATAATGGACGCAGTCCATTCTCCTATTACTACAATTCCCGGCATCGGCAACCGTATGGGTGCCATGATCCTAGCGGAGGTCGGCGACTTCTCTAACTTTGATTCCCCAGACAAGATTCTGGCTTATGCCGGTCTGTCACCTTCAACCTACCAGTCAGGGCAGCTTACCAACTGCTATTCCCACATGGAGAAGCGAGGCTCCAGATACCTGCGCTATGCTATTTTCAACGCCACCAAATATGTCTGTATCCATGATCCAACCTTTGCCGCCTACCTTGCCAGGAAACGGGCTGAGGGCAAGCATTACAATGTTGCAATATCCCATGCGGCAAAGAAACTCGTCAGGCTAATCTACGCCATGGAGAAGTCCCAGCAGTCGTATAGACCAGCAGCGTAACCATTCCAGATTCTTTTCTCAGAGCGCCGTCACCGACGCTCTGCTTGTCATACCGTTTTTACAGTAGTGACTTTTTCTACATTGTCCTCATATTGGGGCTTGACTTATAATAGTTAGTCTTTTAATCTATTCCCACTAGAGCACGAAGAAAGCCCATCGGCGGATGGGCTTCCAGTTGCTGTGGCCCATCGTTCAAGCATTAGCACCTTACCCAAAGGCGGTTGCTGTGCGGTCATAGAGCTTGTCTCTCGCGCACTCTTTATAGGCAAATTATAAAATTGTCAGTTCCTGACGCTCCAGTTTGTATCTGAATAGCCGAACTCACGCTCAATAAATTCATATTGACGGCTGGTGAGAGACCTTGCAACATTATAGATGGGGGATCTCGTAATCATGGGTGTGTCTCCTTGAATATCGTTGAAATAGTAAGAGGGCGTCGTGAAACACGACGCCCCCTCGAAGAGAGTATTGGATTATGGAATCTGAGCTTTCAGAATTTGCCTGTACTTCGCATAATGAGTGCTCAGTACATAGTCGATGACACATTGCTTCGGAATGTGGTACTCGCCACGAATTTTGAAACTTTTCACAATTTTGTTTTGAAGCAACCGTCTGGCCTGAACCCCTCCCAAACCGCCGAGCATTTTGCGAAACTCGTTCAGGGTTACGACATCGTTGTACTGGCTCCAATAGGCTTCGTAGTATTTTCTGCTCTGCATGAAATCTCCTCCTTGTCTAGTGGGCATTGGAGTGCACATCCGCTCAAAGATCCCTCCAACTCATCAAAATCCGCATCAAATCTTTTCAAATGACTATTCATGTTTTTGATACTGGTTTCAGAAGAAATCTGAACATTATAATCAAGAATGTGTATTAGATGCCATGAATATGGTGAAATACTGTCATAAATACTGGCAGCTTGAGGTTGCTATTTTACGCTATTGCAGGGATAAGGGATAGCACTTAAAATCCGCTGGGCTGAATCAGGCTCGTGATCGGATACCTCGCAAGAAAAAATGATTTTTCTGGATTGATGAAAGCTGCAATGGATGCTATAGTAAAGATATCGAATTAAGAGAAAGAAGGAGTAACGATGAGCTTACTGTCCATTGCCAGTGGGGCGTCTGTCTGGCGCGGCTATGAATATTTCACGGAAAAGAAAGTACGCAGTCTTACAAAGAAGAGCGATGCGCAATTTGCAGCCTTTGTAAAGGGGACGGGAAGCGCGCCGTATTCGGTTTTGATTGATGTCGAACATCCGAGAAAGTCTGTGTGCTCTTGCCCCCATGCCAGCGGCAGGCGGATCATTTGCAAGCACATGGTGGCAACCTATTTCACCGCGTTTCCGGAGGAAGCGAAGCGTTTTTACGATGAGGCAGTGGCATATGAGGAAGAAGAGGAGCGGCGTCAGGAAGAACGGGAAGACAAGCTGATTGCCTATATCGGCAAGTGCAAAAAGCAGGAGTTGCAGCAAATGCTGCTGCAGCTTCTTTTTGACGGCCCGGAGTGGCAGTATGAGCGCTTTCTGGAAGAACATTGGATTGAGTAGAACTGCCATCTGCTAACTTTTCTTTCCTGAGTGATTGCATAATCGCGGATTGGGAAGTATAATGAAGACGAAGGAGGGATGTTTATGATTTACACATTGGACGAAATCAAAAGGCGTATTCTCCCGGTGATTGAGAAATACAGCATCCCTGCCATGTACCTGTTTGGTTCCTACGCCAGAGGGGAGGCAACGGAAGACAGTGATCTGGATTTCTTGGTAGATACCACGGGAACCAGTCTGACCTCGCTAATGTCGCTGGGAGCGCTGTACTGCGATCTGGAAGAAGTGTTCCAAAAGCGCATTGACCTGATTACGGTGCGTTCCGTTATGCAGAATGTGGAAACGGAGAGTGAACGCAGTTTCCGGGATACGGTCATACGAGAAAGGGTGAAGCTGAATGATGTCGCCTGATTTGCAGAGAATCCAGCATATCAAAGAGTATTGCGTTGCCATCGGAAAGACCATTGAACGCTATGGAAATTCCTTTGAAGTCTATGCGGCGGATGCGGATTTCCAGCGGTCAGTCAGCTTTTCCATCTTGCAGATTGGGGAGCTGAGCGGCGGGTTGTCCGCTGAGTACCGGCAGGCGACCGCAAACCGCGTCCAGTGGGGACCCATGAAGGCCATGCGGAATCTGGTCGCCCATAACTATGGGCGAATGGATCAGGCCATTATCTGGGAAACCGCAACGGTGGATATTCCTGCGCTGCTGCAATTCTGTGAAGAGCAGCTGTCCGGAAAATAACATTTCATGGGTGAGAGTTTGCGACTATGAAAAAACCTTGATGAATGGCCGCTATATCGTACGAAAATGAGCAGATGCCCTGGACAAAATTGTCCGGGGCATCGTTTACATTAACGGCGATGGAATGTATCCAGAATCGAAAAGAAGGCGCTGGGGAAGCTTCGGGAGGCTATGGATGGATAATCGATACTTTTCATTGACGCAGGTTCCGCTATCTGCTATAATATAGGGCAAAAATGCGGATTACGCCGCCCTTTTGGAGGAAAGAACATGAGAATGAGAAGAATGCGCAATTTAGAGCCCCGGACGGAAAAGTGTGCCGCCTACCGGATCACCGATCCGGAGACCCGGAAGGGCCATTGGCGGGAGCTGAAGCCCGACTGCGCCGCCCTGTGGGTGGAGGTAGGCTGCGGTAAGGGGAAATTCACCGCAGAGACGGCCCAGGCCAACCCCGATGTGCTGCTCATTGCCGTGGAACGCTGCCGGGAGGCCATGGTGGTGGCCATGGAAAAGGCCCGGGATATGGGGCTGACCAATGTGTTCTACATCGACATGGATGTGGCGAATATGGAGGATATTTTTGCCCCCGGGGAAATTGACCGGCTGTTTATCAACTTCCCCGACCCCTGGCCCCGGAAGAAGAACGCCAAGCGCCGCCTGACCCACCGGGGCTTTCTGGATAAGTATTGCCGCTGTGTCCGGGAGGGCGGCGAGCTGCACTTCAAAACCGATAACGCACCGCTGTTCGAATACTCTCTGGTGGAGTTCGGGGCCTGCGGTCTGGAAGTGAAGAATCTCACCCGGGACCTCCACAAGGACGGCATCGTGGGCATCATGACCGGCTATGAGGAAAAATTCCACAGCCTTGGCACGCCCATCAACCGCTGCGAGGTAGTGTGCAGGCCCTTCGTTCTGCCTCCGGAGGAAAAGAAAAGGGCCCAGGAGGAAGCGGAATGAACGAGGTTCTGCGCCAGCTTCACGAGAGAAAATCCGTCCGGGTCTATGAAGACCGCCCGGTGGAGCCGGAAGTGAAGCGGGCCATTCTGGAAGCGGCCATTCAGGCGCCCACGGCGGGAAACATGGCGCTGTACACCATTCTGGATATCACCGACCCGGAGAAAAAGGGGTTGTTGGCGAAAAGCTGCGACGATCAACCCTTCATCGCCAAGGCCCCCATGGTGCTGGTTTTCTGCGCCGATTACCGCCGCTGGTACGACGTTTTCTGCAAATATGTGGATGATGTGCGGAAGCCGGACATGGGAGACCTGTTTCTGGCGGAAGCGGATGCCCTGATTGCCGCCCAGAACGCGGTGGTGGCGGCCCACAGCCTGGGCCTTGGCAGCTGCTACATCGGCGACATTACGGAAAACTACGAATACCACAAACAGCTCCTGAATCTGCCCAAATATGTGGTTCCCGCCGCTATGCTCTGCTTCGGCTATCCCACCGAGCAGCAGCTGCGCCGCCCCAAGCCGCCCCGGCATCCGGTGGAGGCTCTGGTGCATGAGAACGGCTATTGTTTGGAGAAATCCGCTCGGATGCCCCAGATGCTGGGTATCCAACAGGAAAAGAGTGGGGAGGAACTGGAAGACTATATCCGCAGGTTCTGCCGGCGGAAGTGGAACAGCGACTTTAGTGTGGAAATGAGCCGATCCTGTACCGAAATGGTGGGGGATTGGTGCGAAAGGTAAGGCATTTATGACAACATACTACGGAGGAGCCTGCGATGTGGCAGTCATCGGCGCGGGCCACGCGGGCATTGAGGCCGCGCTGGCTGCCGCCCGGCTGGGGCTGCATACCATCCTCTTTACCATCAATCTGGACGCCGTGGGCAATATGCCCTGCAACCCCGCCATCGGCGGCACCGGCAAGGGTCATCTCGTCCGGGAGCTGGACGCCCTGGGCGGCGAAATGGGCGTGGCGGCGGACCACTGCTGCATCCAGTACCGGATGCTGAACCGGGGCAAAGGCCCTGCCGTCCACTCCCTCCGGGCCCAGGCCGACCGTCGGGAATACCAGAAGTACATGAAGCACACCCTGGAATTGCAGGAGAATCTGGAGCTGAAGCAGGCACAGATTGTGGAAGTGCTCACGGAAAACGGGGCCGTATCCGGAGTTCGCACCCAGCTGGGAGCGGAGTATGCCGCCAAAGCCGTGGTCATCGCCACGGGAACCTACCTGGACAGCACTGTGATTACGGGAGAAAGCGTTGTGCCTTCCGGCCCAGATGGGATGCACCCCAGCGTGGGGCTGGCGGACAATCTGCGGGCTCTGGGGCTGTCTCTGCGCCGGTTCAAAACCGGTACGCCGCCCCGGGTCAACCGGCGAAGCATCGACTTTTCCAAAATGGAATTGCAGCCTGGAGATGACCGGGTGGAGCCGTTTTCTTTCCGCACGACCCACAAGCCCAACAATTCGGCGGTGTGCTACCTGACCTACACCAACGAGGAGACCCACAGAATCATCCGGGAAAATCTCTACCGCAGCCCTATGTACGACGGAACCATCTCCGGTGTGGGCCCCCGGTACTGCCCCAGCATCGAGACGAAGATCGTCCGCTTCGCCGACAAGCCCCGGCACCAGCTGTTTATTGAACCTTGTGGGCTGGACACTGAGGAAATGTACATTCAGGGCTTTTCCAGCAGCCTGCCGGAGGATGTGCAGCTGGCCATGCTGCGTACCATTCCGGGGTTGGAGCACGCGGAAATGATGCGCCCGGCCTACGCCATTGAGTACGAGTGCGTAGACCCCACGGGGCTGAAGCCCACGCTGGAAACCAAGGCTGTGTCCGGCCTCTACGGTGCGGGCCAGTTCAACGGCACCTCCGGTTACGAGGAAGCCGCCGCTCAGGGCCTTGTGGCGGGTGTCAACGCTGCCTTGAAATTGCTGGGAAAACCGCCCATGATTCTCACCCGGGACACCAGCTACATCGGAACGCTTATCGATGATCTGGTGACCAAGGGCACCGAGGAGCCTTACCGGATTATGACCAGCCGCTCCGAGTACCGACTGCTCCACCGGCAGGACAACGCCGACCAGCGGCTGACCTACATCGGCGCGGCCATCGGTCTGGTGCCCCAGGAGCGGCTGAAAGCGGTGGAGGAAAAGTATGAGCAGGTACGCCGGGAGGTTAATCGTCTCGAAAGCAGCGGCGTGCCGGCTTCCGATGTCCTGAACGTCATGCTGGAAGAAAAAGGATCCGCTCCCGTTGCCAATTCTGCCCGGCTTGCCGATCTTCTGCGCCGCCCTCAGGTGGGCTACGCCGACATTGCCCCCTTTGACACTGACCGCCCGGATTTGCCGGAGGCAGTGACGGAGGAAGTGGAGATTCAGATCAAGTACGCCGGGTACTTGGCCCGGCAGGAAAAGCAGGTGGCGGAATTTCGACGGGAGGAAGCCCGGGCCATTCCCGAGGATATCGACTACCGGTCCATCACCGGGCTGCGGCTGGAAGCCCAGGAAAAGCTCAGCGCCATCCGCCCGGTGTCCGTCGGACAGGCGGGCCGGATTTCCGGCGTCAGCCCGGCGGATATCGCGGTGCTGCTGATTTACCTGGAACAGAAATAAAAACGGGCGGCTCGTCTGAGCCGCCCAACATATTCATTCTAGCACAAACGGGATTCACAGTCAATAGAAAGATATGTAATAATGACCGAATTCTGCGTAATATACAAATGAAAATTAGATAGATTGTACAATATTGCGTCTTGAAAAAAGAAAAAAGCCGTGGTATTATATAGTCACAAAAGGAAAGCACCTTTCGAAAAGAAAGATTTCCTTCCACCGTTTTTTCTGAAAGTAAAAGTAAGGACGTAGAGTTGTTGAGGGTAATCTTAAATTAGTGAATTCCGAGATTTCAGAAGGAACGGTAAGGCGGTTTATCGATTGAATGAAATTCCAACCTGTAAGAGCATCCCGCACAAAGGGACAAAGATGAAAGAACTTGGGAATGTGGAATGAAAGTCAGTTCGAGAAAATCGTCAATCTGCAGAATGCGGAGGTAACCAAGATGTTAGATAATAAGAGTGAACAGAAATGACCCTTGGCTGCAAAAAAACGTACTGATCACAAGGTACGGCAGTCAAGGGTCATTTCTTTTGCGGCGAGTCGCCGCTGACAATGCGTAACGAACCCGGGCGATAGTCGTTACGCCATTGGGCGTGCTCGGTATCGCTTCCGCGGCGTAATGTTGGAGGATAATGGGTGGCAGTGCGGCCAGCCAATGCGTTACGAACCCGGGCGGTAGTCGTTACGCCATTGGGCGTGCTCGGTATCGTACTCTGTGCGTCATCCTGAGCGAAGCGGCACGATGTGCCGCGCAGTCGAAGGATCTGCCCTGTTTGTTCATTGCTGTGATTGCGTCAGGCGAAAGTCTGGCTTTTTTTGCGCTCATTTCCGGATGCTGTTTTGTCTTGCATTTTCCCCTTCTGCATGATAAAATACAATACTACAATGAATTCACGGAAAGGAGGCGGCGGTGTGAAGCGCCTCGCGGTTTTATTTACCTTATGCCTGCTGCTGGCGGGTGTTTTCTGCCTGCCGGTTTCCGCGGAGACCGCCGCTACCCAGGTGGATTTGCAGTGCACCGTCACCGCTGAGGGCGACTGCCTTGTGACGGTTACGGCGAATCTGCGTCTGGAGGCGGCGCTGGA
Source organism: Clostridiales bacterium (assembly GCA_022786965.1). Taxonomy (GTDB): domain Bacteria; phylum Bacillota; class Clostridia; order Oscillospirales; family Oscillospiraceae; genus Faecousia. The sequence goes on along the minus strand of JALFXH010000072.1, from coordinate 17,392 downwards.
CAGTCTGTCTTATCCCGTGCCGTTGGACGCGAAGAATGTAACCGTCAACGGCTCCAATGCCACGGCGACCCGCTATGCCTCCGCACTTCAGGTGGATTTGAGCCGTATCAGCAAGGGCTATGTGGGCGATGCCTCCGTGCGCATCGGCTACACCCTGCCCGGAGCGGTAAAGATCACCACCCTCAATCAGGCGGCTGTGGATTCCGGCAAGGAGAAGCCGAATCGGGCCCTTGTGCTGACGGTGCCCCTGCTGTCCGGCTTTGAATACCCGGTGGAGGCCATGAACTTCACCATCACCATGCCCAACAACTGCGTGGGCTTAAGTCCCTCCTTCACCAGCATCTATCGGCAGGAGAGTATCGAATCCGATCTGAAAATCCTGCCCATCACCGGCAGTCAGATCATCGGCTCCACCAAGACGGTGATGAATGACCGGGAGGGTGTCACCATGACTATAGTGGTGCCGGATAAGATGTTCCCCACGGTCAGCACCTACGTCCGGGACGGCTACCCGGAGCTTCCTTACATTCTGGGCTTCTTTGGCGCGGCACTGCTGTACTGGCTGCTGACCCTGCGTACCTGGCCCATCCGCCGCAGCCGGGCCTCTACCGCTCCCGAGGGCATCACCGCCGGTGAGCTGGGCTGCCGGCTGACCCTGACCGGCGGCGATCTGACCATGATGGTTTTCTCCTGGGCCCAGCTGGGCTATCTGCTCATCGCCGTGGAGGGGAACAAGGTATATCTGCACAAGCGCATGGACATGGGCAACGAGCGCAGCGCCTTTGAAAACAAGGTCTTCAATCTCCTGTTCAGCCGCCGGGAGGCAGTGGACGCCACGGGTAACCAGTACGCCGTCCTGTGCCGGAAGGTGGCGGGCATGGTGCCCATGGAGCGGAATATGTACCGGGGAAACTCCGGCAATATGAAGATTTTCAGACTTTTGGGCTGTCTGGCCCAAGGCGCCTGCGGCGTGTGCGTGGCCATGAATATGAGCCCCGTGCTGGCGCTGGCGGTGGTCATGGCGGTGGTTTTGTGCTTCGTCGGCTGGATTTCCGGCTGGCTCATGCAGGATGTGGCTTACTGCACCCACCTGCGGGGCAAGGTGCCGGTGGCAATCGGCCTGGTGATTCTGATTCTGTGGACCCTGCTGGGTCTGCTCAGCGGGCAGGTCTGGATTCCCCTGGGCTGCATTCTGGGTCAGTGGGTGCTGGGCTTCTTTGCCGCCTACGGCGGACGCCGCAGCGATCTGGGACGCCACGATGCCGGTCAGGTACTGGGTCTGCGGGCCTACCTCAAGCATCTGCCCCGGGACGGCATCAACCGTCTGCTGCAGAACGACCCGGATTACTTCTTCAACATGGCGCCCTACGCTCTGGCGCTGGGTATCATCCGTCCTTATTCGGATACCTTCGGACGGCGCAAGCTGGAGCACTGTCCCTATCTCTTCACCCGCAATGACGCGGGCCGCCGCACGGCCCGGGAGTGGGGAGAACTGATGCGGGACACCGCTCTGAAGATGGATGCCAGAGCCAAGCGAATGCAGATTGAACGCTGGTTCGCGGTTCCGCTGCCAAAACCAAAAAAAAGATAGAAATATCCCCTTTTTCCGAGGAATACCCGGAAAAAGGGGATTGCTTATTATCAATCATAACGCTTATCGGATTAACGCAGCCAGAAGGTAAATTGTTCTTTAGCGGCGAGTCGCCGCGGACAATGCGTTACGGACACTGGGTGGATGTCGTACATCCTTTGGGCCCCTCGACCGGCAGTGCTCAGTAATGAGATAAGTTGTACTTTATCTGCTTTGGCGCGGGAGCGCCCATGGCTTCCCCCGGGGGTGGTGCTCCGCGCAGCGAATCAAAATCAAAATGATTGCCGGTGGCAATCATACCATAATTAACTAGCTGTCGAGCGCAGCGAGACTGATGAGGATCGGCGAAATGTATCGACTATAAACGCAGTTCGTAAAAAAGGTACAATTTTTGAAGGCTGTTCCTTCTAATTTGTCTGCATTCCGAATCAGAGGATGTCGCCGTTCCTCATCCGCCCCTTGCGGGGGCACCTTCCCCCCCGGGGAAGGTGTTACTCAGATAAATTCCCCTTTTGCTGACTTAAGATAAGCATTTTCATCATTCTTCAGAATCCGGACCCATTTTGACCACCAGAACACCGTCGATCATTTGGATACAGTCCGGATTGGGGAAAGCGGGCATTTTCGCAACCGTGTCGCTGTTTTTCAGCTCCCACCATTTGGACTCTCCGCACAGCACGATGGGATAGTCCAGCACATACCGGAAGTAGGCCCGATAGGCGTTGTAGAAATCGAAGGGAATATCCACGCCGATGGAATCATTCAGGTGCAGACCCACCAGCTTGTGCATATTTCCGTACTCGGTGGGATAGGAGATGCCGCCGCCGGTGCCGATAAAGGCAACGGGGGTTTCCCGGTAGACATAATCTTCCCGCTGTTCAATCCGGTCCAGAACCCGGATGATGGTGGCGTAGGTGGCCTTTTCGGCGACCTGCTTTTTCATATAGGCGGTGTTGGCGAATACCACATTCTGCCAGAGAATCATGCTGACAAGGCAGACGCAGACCACCTTGGGCCAGTGCCGTTTTGGGGAGGGAACGTGGAACGTGACCAGCAGATAGAGCAGCCACACCAGCCACACGGAGAAGTAGGTCAGGTCGTGAACCTGATCGCCCTGGGCCAGCAGGAAGGTGATGTCCATCACGAAGGGAAGCACCACCAGCAGCGCGGTGGCCAGAAGCAGGCGGACAGGCTCTTTGCGCAGGCCATACAGAACCCGGCACAGCTCCGCCAGCAGCAGGAAGTCCACAACATACAGCACAACCCGGAAGGAATCCGGATAGGCGATGTTGTTCAGCGCCTTGAAGAAGTTGGCGTAGGTGCCGCCAATCAGCCGGGGCAGGTCATGCAGAATATTGACGGACTGCTCGAAAATCTCATAGGTGGCAGTCACATGGAAGAGCCGGCAGAGAATCTCGCTGCACACGCAGTAGCCGAGGATGCCTGTCAGCAGAACGGCGATGCCCCGAAGCCCCCGCTGAAAGACCAAAGCCACATCCTCGCCCCGGAACAGATCCATCAGACTCAGGAAAATCATCAGCGTGGCCGCCGCGGCGAAAAAGCTCTGATAAATGCCCAGGGACAGGAAGATCAGCACAGCACCCCCGAAAAACGGCAGCCACCCACGGTAGAAATACCACAGATACACGGCTCCCACCGCCAGCAGCAGGGCCAGATAGTTACAGTCCAGCTCGTGGATGTAGGTGGCGGTCTGGGCGGTGAAGGACAGGTTTACACACATGATTCCGCCGGTCAGCAGCAGAAGCAGCGGATTGCGGAGCTTCAGCATTCTGGACATCAGGAACAGGCTCAGCCCTACGAACACCAGCGCCAGCAGGCCGATGAGCCAGGGCAGGGCGAAATTGCCCCGGAACAGCGCCCGGTAAACCGTGACGATAAAGCGCCCGTTTTCCAGCTTCCACTGGTTTTCCCGGGGTGTGGCGTAGAAAGCGTTCAGGGAGTCGTGGGAAAAATTGCAGTTGAAAAAGCCGTAGCTGTGGGCGATGAGCCCCCAGCACAGGACGCTGAGCAGGCAGAGAATCAGCCGCCGGTCTTTGAGAAGGTTCGGTTCCTGACGAAGCTCCTCTGTGGTGGACAGGCAGTTTTTACGAATCCATTCCATCATTGCATGAAGTCCTTTCCGTGAGTCAACGGCGCTTGTTCAGAGCGTCCGCCTTGCAGAACAGCACATAACCGATGGCGAACAGCACAATCAGGGAGGAAACGGCAATGTTTTCATTTTGCAGCGTTACCCCAAAGACATTCAGCCGGACACCGGCGGTGAGTTGGCTCACTACAGAGACCAGCGTCATGCCCACGAAGGAAGCACCCTTGCCAAAGATATCCATCAGGCCGAAGAACTCGCCGCTGCGCTCGGGCGGGATGATTTTGGCCAGGTAGCTGCGGCTCAGGGCCTGAATGCCGCCCTGAAACATACCCACCAGCACCGCCAGCAGCCAGAACTGCCACTGACTGACCATAAACACGGCAAACAGAACCACGCAGGTATATGCGATGATGCACACTTTGATCAAAAGCCCGGTGTCGTATCTGGCTGACAGCCGCCCAAAGGCAATGGAGCAGGGGAAAGCGACGATCTGGGTTACCAGCAGCGCCAGCAGCAGCCCGGTCGTGTCCAGACCCAGGGCGGTACCGTAGGCGGTAGCCATGTCGATGATGGTGTACACGCCATCGATGAAGAAGAAAAAGGCCAGCAGGTACAGGAAAATGTGCTCTTCCTTTTTGGCGTCCCGGATGGTGCGGCCCAGCTGTCGGAAGGAGTCCAGCAGGGGACTTTTTTCCGCGGAGACGAAGGCAGTCTGCCGGTAGCGCCGCAGCAGCGGGATGGTACACCCCACCCACCACAGGGCGGTAATCAGGAACGCGATGACCATGGCGCGGCCTTGCGTCAGGCCGAAGGTGCCGGGCATCAGCACCAGAATCAGGCAGAGGATGAAGGGAATTACGGAGCCGATGTAGCCGAAGGCATAGCCCATGGAGGAGACTTTGTCCATCCGCTCGTCAGAGGTAACCTCCGGCAGCATGGAGTCGTAGAACACCAGACTGGAGGAATAGCCCACCCGGGCCAGAATGAACAGGCACAGGAAGGACAGCCACCCCGGGGCAAAGCCCAGCACGGCGCAGCCTGCCACGCCAACCAGCATGGCCACGGTAAAAAACTGCTTCTTCAGCTTTCGGTCTGCCAGCGTGCCGCAGATGGGGCCGAGGATGGCAACCAGAATGGTGGCGATGGAGCCGGCGTAGCCCCAGTAGCTCAGGTAAAGGTCTTCGTTCAGTCCGGCGTCTTTCGCCAGCGCGTTAAAGAAAATGGGAACCAGAGTGGTTACCAGCAGAATAAAGGCGGAATTGCCTACATCGTAGAGAATCCAGCTTTTTTCCAGAGCCGTGAGTTTAAATTTTGTCTCCATGTCTCTATCTGTCTCCTATCAGCCAAAGGTGGGGGCAAAGTTCTCACCCAGAGGTTCACCTGTTTCCATGTGGGCGATCAGTTCCTCCACCATCCGGGGGTAGCGCTCCAACGCCTGACCGTACAGCTCCGCCAGTTCGTCCACATACAGGGACATTTCCTCGTTTTCCGTCTCCGGGATGAGGATGTCGCAAAGCTCCGGCTTGACCCGGCTGAGCAGCTTTTCCCGTTGGGCGCGTTTGGGACTGGACAGGAAATGAACACAAAAACGCATGAGCTTCATGCTCCGGCTGATGTTGGCGCCGGTGGCGGGCGGATAGAACTGGGCTACGGTCATGCACTCGCCCCGGGTCAGCTTCAGGCGTCCGCTCATGTCAAAGGTGGCAGGGGAAGCCTCCCCGTCCGCGGCTAACAGACGGCGTTCCAGCTGGGATTCCAGGGCGATGTGCCGGACTTCACCGATATCCACCAGCCGGTTCACGCAGGGGTGGCAGAGAGAATCCAGACAGTAATGGCCCAGCAGGCCGTAGAGGTAGGCCCGGGCGGCTTCGGAATCCGCCTGTTTACAGGCTTGTTCAAAGAATTTCTGACCGCTCCAGGTGTGGTAGCTGTGGCCCAGCTGGCCCACGGGGGTATCCATGATGGGATTATAGTAGAATAGAATGTCCGGCCCATGCAGACCGATGTCGTACATCCGGCGGAAACGGCCGATGCACTGGCGGGCAGAGCCGGGCAGCGCGGGCAGGGCCAGCTTGCCGAAGCGGTAGTGGGCGTAATTGGCGGGCATTGTCATCACCTCGTTTTGACAGTTTTTCCTATTGTACATCACTTTTGCGGAAAAGAAAAGAAAAATTCCTGAAAAAAACAAATATGTGTTATGTAAACTAATGGAAACGTTGCTTTTTCGGCTCCATCATGATATAATGAAGAATATATATTATGCTTTCGCTGGGCAATGCCTTCCCCTTTGGGGAAGGTGGCCGAGCGTAAGCGAGGCCGGAAGAGGAATCCTGCGAGTTCTCCGAGACGCTGAAGAAAGTTTTCTATGCTTACCGACCTCTTCCGCCCCCTACGGGGGCACCTTCCCCAAAGGGGAAGGCTTTGGTGCGATAAATTCCCCTTTATGAATAGGGAGGCGGCGCGAATGCAGACCCGAAAACTATATTATGAAAATTCCCACCTTGCGGCCTTTACCGCAAGGGTTTTGAATTGTGATCCCACGGAAAAGGGCTATGAGGTGGTTCTGGATGCCACGGCCTTTTATCCCGAGGGCGGCGGACAGGCGGCGGATACCGGATGCTTAAGCGGCGTTCGGGTGCTGGACACCCGGGAGCGGGGGGGAACGGTGGTGCACCTGTGCGAACAGCCGCTGGAAGTCGGACAAATGGTGGAAGGGCGCATCGACTGGGAGCCCCGCTTTGATCGGATGCAGCAGCACAGCGGAGAGCACATCGTCTCCGGTATTATCCACCGCCGCTTTGGCTATCACAATACCGGCTTTCATATGGGCGCGGACGTCATCACCATCGACTTTGACGGTGTGATCCCGGAGGAAGCTCTGACAGAAATCGAAGCGGAAGCCAATGGCGCGGTGTGGGCAAACCTGCCCCTTCGTATCTGGTATCCGTCTGAGGAGGAGCTGCCGAAGGTGGCCTACCGGACGAAAAAGCAGCTTCCCTGGCCCGTGCGGATTGTGGAGGTGCCGGGCTACGATTGCTGCGCCTGCTGCGGCACCCACGTCACTGCTACGGGGGAAATCGGCATCATAAAACTCTTCTCCACCGTGAATTTCCGGGGCGGCACCCGGATGGAGATGGCCTGCGGCGGTCAGGCCATGCGGATTCTGAACAGGACCTACGCCCAGAATAAGCTGGTTTCTCAGGCCTTTTCCGCCAAGCTTTTCGAAACCGGAGCGGCGGCCCAGCGGATGAACGAGCAGCTGGCGACCCTCAAATACCAGCTGACCGGCTTGCAGAGAAAGCTGTTTGCCCAGACTGCCGATGGGTATGAAGACGCTGGGAATGTGCTCTGCTTTGAGGAAGGGCTTGATGGCACCGGGCTGCGGGAGCTGGCGGACGCCATTGCGAAGGTATGCGGCGGCTGGGCGGCGGTGTTCAGCGGCACCGAGGACGATGGCTATGGCTTCTGCCTGGCCGCGGGGGAGGGCGACCTGCGCCCGCTGTGCAAGGACATGACGGCAGTCCTCCATGGCCGGGGCGGCGGCAAGCCTGCTTTCCAGCAGGGCCGGGTACAGGCGAAAAAAGAGGAAATCGAAGTCTATTTCGCATCTGTACGATAATTTTCGGGATTTCTCTGGAAAATTGTTCACAATTTCGACTTTTCTTCCCATTCAAGCTGTGGTATAATAACCCGTATTCATAATGGATGATTACGTTGATGGTTGCACGCGAAAGGTTAGGGGCTTCCTTAACTGTCAACTGTCAACTATCAACTTTCAACTATCTTTAAGGAGAATTCCATGGGACTTTTTGAAAAACTGTTCGGCACCCGCTCCCAGCGGGAGCTGAAGAAAATCCAGCCCACGGTGGATCAGATTCTGGCGCTGGAGGAGCCCTACAAGGCCCTCAGTGAGGAGCAGCTCCGGGGAAAGACCGCCGAGTTTAAGCAGCGGCTTAACCAGGGCGAGACGCTGGACGACCTGCTGCCCGAGGCCTTCGCCGCCGTCCGGGAGGCCGCCGACCGGGTGCTGGGTATGCGCCCCTACCCGGTGCAGCTCATTGGCGGCATCGTGCTCCATCAGGGCCGGATTGCCGAGATGAAGACCGGTGAAGGTAAGACTCTGGTGGCCATTCTGCCCTGCTACCTGAACGCCCTGAACGGACGGGGCGTCCATGTGGTCACCGTCAACGACTACCTTGCCAAGTACCAGTCCGAGTGGATGGGCAAGGTCTACCGCTACATGGGCCTGACCATCGGCCTGGTGATTCCGGGAATGTCCCCCGCCCAGCGCCGGGAGGCCTATGCCGCCGATATTACATACTGCACCAACAACGAGCTGGGCTTTGACTACCTGCGGGACAACATGGCCATCTACAAGCAGGAGCTGGTACAGCGGGGCCACGCCTTCGCCATCGTGGACGAGGTGGACTCCATCCTCATAGATGAAGCTCGTACCCCTCTGATCATCTCCGGCAAGGGCGAGGATTCCTCTCAGCTGTACCAGATGGCGGACCGGTTCGTGTCCACCCTGCGCAAGCAGGTCTTTGCCAAGACCGAGGATAAGGAAGTCCACGATGACTATGACTGCGACTACTTTGTGGACGAAAAGTCCCGCACCGTGTCCCTCACCGCCTCCGGTATCGCCAAGGCCGAAAAGTTCTTCGGCGTGGACAATCTGGCGGACGCGGAGAATACCACATTGTCTCACCACATCAATCAGGCCATGAAGGCCCGGGGCCTGATGAAAAAGGACATCGACTATGTGGTGAAGGACGGCGAAATCATCATCGTGGACGAGTTCACCGGACGACTGATGTATGGCCGCCGGTATAACGAGGGCCTGCATCAGGCCATTGAGGCCAAGGAAGGCGTGAACGTGGCCAGCGAAAGTAAGACCCTGGCTACCATCACCTTCCAAAACTTCTTCCGCCTGTATGACAAGCTCTCCGGCATGACCGGCACGGCCCTGACGGAGGAAGAGGAATTCGGAGCCATCTACTCGCTGGACGTGGTGGAGATTCCCACCAACAAGCCCGTCATCCGTCAGGACCACACCGACGTGGTGTACAAGACCGAGGCAGGCAAATATCGGGCCATCGTCCAGCAGGTGAAGGAGTGCCATGCCAAGGGCCAGCCCGTGCTGGTGGGCACCATTTCCATTGAAAAAAGCGAGCTGCTCAGCAAAATGCTGAAGCGGGAGGGCATTCCTCACAACGTGCTGAACGCCAAGCACCACGAGCAGGAGGCCCAGATTGTTGCTCAGGCCGGTAAATTCGGCGCGGTGACCATCGCCACCAACATGGCCGGCCGTGGTACGGATATCATGCTGGGCGGCAACGCCGACTTCCTGGCGAAGGCCGAGCTGGCGAAGACCGATCTGCCCGAGGAGCTGCTGATGGAAGCGGACTCCTACGCCGAGACCGACAATCCGGAGATTCTGGCGGTGCGGGAGCAGTATAAGTCGCTGCTGAAAAAGTACAAGGCATCCATTGCCGACGAGGCCGACAAGGTCCGCGCGGCTGGCGGCCTGTTCATCATCGGCACCGAGCGCCACGAGTCCCGCCGGATCGACAACCAGCTCCGGGGCCGTGCCGGCCGTCAGGGCGATCCCGGCGAAAGCCGGTTCTACCTGAGCCTGCAGGACGACCTGATGCGGCTGTTTGCCACCGACAAGGTTATGGGCATGATGGACTCCCTGGGCCTGGACGAGGATACCCCCATTGACGCGAAGATTCTGTCCAATGCTGTGGAAAACGCCCAGAAAAACGTGGAATCCCGGAACTTCCGGGCCAGAAAGAGCGTCCTCGAATACGACGATGTCATGAATACCCAGCGTGAGGTTATCTATGCCCAGCGGCAGAAGGTGCTGGACGGCGAGGACCTGCGGGAGAACATGATGTCCATGCTGGGCGACGTGGTCAGCGGCGCTGTGTCCGATGCCCTTGCGGACAACGGCGGCGTGGCGAATGAAGACGGCCTGCGCCGTCTGGCAGCTGCCATGGAGGGCATCTACTTCGCCAAGGGCACCTTGTCCGGCAGAAGCAATCAGCTCATCGGAAAGAGCGCGGCGGAAGTGTCCGATGTGGTGAACGAAATCGCCCGGCATACCTATGAAGCCAAGGAAGCCGCCTACACCCCCGCCATCATGCGGGAACTGGAGCGGGTCATTATGCTCCGGGTGGTGGACGAATACTGGATGGACAACATCGACGCCATGGACGATCTGAAGCAGGGCATCGGCCTGCGGGCCTACGGCCAGCATGATCCGGTGGTGGCCTACAAGGAAGAGGGCTACCAGATGTTCGAGGCCATGATCCGGGCCATCAAGGAGGAGACCATCCGCCGGATGTTCCTGGTACAGCTGCGGACCAATCAGGAGGTCAAGCGGGAGAAGGTGGCCAAGGAAACCGGCGCCGCAGGCGCGGCGGCTGCCACAGTCAAGAAGCAGCCCGTCCGCAACGCCGGGAAAAAGGTGGGCCCCAACGACCCCTGCCCCTGCGGCAGCGGCAAGAAATACAAGAAGTGCTGTATGCAGAAGGATAAGCTTGCCGAATAAATTCGGCAGTGTGGAGTGTGAAGTGTGAAGTGTGGAGTTATTTCACAGCGCAATCACTCCACACTCCTCACTCCTCACTCCAAACTCAGAATATATGTCTATCATTACAAAGAAAAAAGGCACGTTGGAATACTTAACCGCCGAGGGTATCGCTGTTCCCCACGGCTTTACCACCCGCTACGGCGGCGTCAGTGTGGGTACTCAGTATAGCCTTAATCTGGCCTTTGGGCGGGGGGATACCATGGAAAACGTGGAGGAGAACCTGCGACGTCTTGGGGCGGCAGTGGGTTTTGACCCGGAAAAACTGGTGATGACCCGTCAGATTCATTCCGATATTGTCCGGGTGGTGACGGATGCGGACTGCGCCGGGTTCTGTCACCGGGACTATCCGGAGTGCGATGCTCTCGTCACCAACACCCCCGGCATGACCCTGCTGGTGTTCACCGCCGACTGCACGCCCCTGCTGCTGCACGACCCCGTCACCGGGGCAGTGGGCGCGGCTCACGCGGGCTGGCGGGGCACGGCGCTGGGCATCGGCGTGAAAACTGTGGAGGCCATGGTGAAAAATTTTGGCTGCAAGCGGTCGAATATCCATGCCGCCATTGGCCCTAACATCGCCCAATGCCACTTTGAAACCGACGGCGACGTACCCGCCGCCATGGTGAAAGCCTACGGCCCCGAGGCGGAACGCTATGTGGAACGCCGGGGCGAAAAATACTTCCTGGACCTGAAAGGCATCAACGCCCTGGCCCTTCGCCGGGCGGGGGTGCGGAACATTGAGATCAGCGACGCGTGCACCTATTGCCAGTGTGATCGATTCTGGTCCCACCGGGCCAGCCGGGGTGAGCGGGGTTCCCAGGGCGCGGTTATTTGCTGTAAGGAGGTTTGCCGATGAAACGAATCGTCTGTCTGCTTCTGACGCTGGCGCTGTTTCTGACGCTGCTGTCCGGCTGCTCCCGGAATATTGACAATTCGGGTTATACGCCCACCGGCGATGCCATTCTGATGGAGGGCGAGGAGCCGACGGAAGCCGAGGAAGAGGAGAATGCCCAGAATCTGGTGCTGGCCTACTACCCGGACCGGTCTCTAAACCCGGTTTTCGGCAGCGACTACACCAACCGGGTCCTGATGTCGCTGATGTATCAGGGGCTGTTTGCCGTGGATAATCAGAAAAACGTAACCCCCATTCTCTGCGCCAGCTATCAGGTCTCCGCCAATAACCGGAACTGGACCTTCTATCTGGAGGAAGGCGCCACCTTCTCCGACGGCTCTCGGGTTACGGCGGCGGACGTGGTGGCCACCTATCAGAGAGCCATGGAGAACGACTACTATAAGTACCGCTTCTACAAGCATCTGCTGAACGTGGAGGCCACGGCGGACGGCGGCATTCTGTTCCAGACGGATACGGATATGCAAAACCTGCCCCTGCTGCTGGATGTTCCCATTGTGAAGGCCTCGGACGTGGACCGAACCGCTCCCGGTGACATTCCCACGGGTAGCGGCCCCTATGTGTTCACGGAGACCAGCGGCGGCGCGGTACTCCAGCGGGACCCCAACTGGTGGTGCGGCGCGCTGAAGATTCCCGCCCGGGATCTGACCATCAGCCTGGTGCCGGTGAGCAGCCCCGCCGAGGTCCGTGACGCCTTCCAGTTTAACGGGGAGAATTCTGTCAGCGTGGTGTGTACCAACCCTATGAGCGACTCCTTCGCCGAATACCGCTGCGACTATGAGCTGTGGGAGATCGAGAGCGGATATATGCTCTACATCGGCTGCAACATTCTCTACTCCGAGCATTTTGATGACGGCACGCTGCGAACCTTCCTGACCTACGGTCTGGATCGGGAGTCTCTGGCCCAGTCCGCCTACAAGGGGCTGGTGGATACGGTGACGCTGCCCTGTCCCCCCTCGGCTTCCTTTTATAACAAAAGCCTGGCGGCGAAGTACGCCTACGACCCGCTGAAATTCATTGACAGGCTGTCCAGCTATCGAATTCCCCAGAAGGACGGCAAGGACAAGGAGCTGCGGCTGCTGGTGAACTCCGACGACTCCGCCCGGACCCGGATTGCCCGGGAAATAGCCAGTAACCTGACGGATCTGGGTCTGCCCTGCACCACCCTGGAGGCCAACAGCTCCACCTTTAAGAACATTGTGGTGGCGGGCAGCTACGATATGTATCTGGGCATGACCCGGCTCAGCCCCAACATGGATCTGACGGAGTTCTTCCGCCCCTACGGCGAAATGGGCCGGGGCGGCCTGGCCCACGAGATCCTTTACAATATGTGCCTGAAGGCGCTGGAGGATACCGGCAACTTCTACAACTTCTATCAGAAGCTGGCGGAGGACGGCCGAATCATCCCACTGATGTTCGGCTATTACAACGTCTACGCCCACCGGGGCGAGCTGCCGGACCTGAACCCCTCCCGGGACAATGTGTTCTATTACTCCATGGGTAAAGATATGGAGGATATCCGCATTGAGGAGACCAGCGAGGAACAATAGGATAAACTGCCGCTTTTCGGCAGTTATCATACCATTTCGGAAAAACTGAAAGGATGAGAAGAATGAAACGAATCACTGCGCTGCTGCTGATCCTGACGCTGCTGCTGTGCGGCTGCGGCAGGACAGAAGCCCCCAAGGCTGAGGTGACCCAGCCCGCGCCCACCGTGGCGGAGACCACGGAGGAACCCACCACCGAACCCACCACCGAGGCCACGGAACCCCCTGTCTACCGCAACCCTCTGAACGGTGAGATCATTGACGAGCCCTTTACCGACCGCCTGTTTGCCTGCACCATCAGCAATATGCAGGAGAATCTGCCTCATGTGAACCTGTGCAAGGCGGATGTGGTTATTGAGAGCTATGTCAATATGAACAACATCGTTCGCTGCCTGGCCCTGTTCAGCAACATCGAGGATGTGGAAGCCATCGGCTCCATGCGCTCCACCCGGCCCATTTTCAACCAGCTTGCCCAGCACTACGGCCTGATTGTGGCCCATGCCGGCGGTTCCAACACCGCGCTGCGGGACGCGCTGGAGCGGAATATCGAAAACTTCAACGTGGAGAACTGGGACGTGATGCAGAATGTCACCACCTCCTACCGGGACAAGCAGTACCGCCGCAGTCTGGAGAACAGCCTCTTTGGCATCGGCTCCGGCATCAAGGAGTACGCGGAGTTTGCCGGTTATGCCACTACGCTGGAGCGGGACTATGGCTTCCGGTTCACCGAGGACGGTGTACCTTCTGAGGGTGAGGACGCAGAGAGCATTACCATCCACCTGAATTACAAGCAGGCCAAGAAGGATACCATCATGAATTACGATGCCGAGCTTGGCAAGTACGCCTGGAGCCAGTACGGCAAGGTCATGCAGGATCAGATTTCCGGCGAAACGGAGGCATTTACCAATGTGCTGATTTTGTCTGCCAAGGTGACCAATGAAGGTCTGTACCACTATGCCGACTTCGAAGCCGGCGGCTCCGGTTATTACGCCAACGGTGGCAAGATTGTTCCGATTACCTGGAGCTGCTATGGGGAAAGAGAGCCGCTCCTCTTCTTCACTGAGGACGGTCAGGAACTGGAAATGGGCGTGGGCAATACCTACATCGCCATCCTTCCCGAGGACGGATCTGTGGAATACTGAGATTCAAACGGGCAGAAAGCCGCAGCTTTCTGCCCGTTTTGTGCACAATTCATGGACAAATGTCCACCTTAAAACTGTTTTAACAATTTATGAGCAGTTTGCACCGAAAAATTGGAATCATAAGTTGGTTTTGTACAAAATTGACAGTTTACAACACTGGAAGTGTATGGTATCATAAATCCGTACGGTGATATCGAATGCGTACATAAAAAGTAATTTTGCTGCCAGAGGCAGTAATAAAAATGGAGGAATTACCATGTCTGTCAAAGTTGCAATTAACGGTTTTGGCCGTATCGGCCGTCTGGCTTTCCGTCAGATGTTCGGCGCTGAGGGCTTCGAGATTGTTGCCATCAACGATCTGACCTCCCCCAAGATGCTGGCTCACCTGCTGAAGTACGACTCCACTCAGGGCAACTACGCTGCTCAGGGCCATGTCGTCGAGGCCGGCGAGGACAACATTGTTGTTGACGGCAAGAAGATCACCATCTACGCTAAGGCCAACGCTGCCGAGCTGCCCTGGGGCGAGCTGGGTGTTGACGTTGTCCTGGAGTGCACCGGCTTCTACACCTCCAAGGCTAAGGCTCAGGCTCACATCGACGCCGGCGCCAAGAAGGTCGTTATCTCCGCTCCCGCTGGCAACGACCTGCCCACCATCGTTTACAACGTCAACCATGAGACTCTGACCAAGGACGACAACATCATCTCCGCTGCTTCCTGCACCACCAACTGCCTGGCTCCCATGGCTAAGGCTCTGAATGACCTGGCTTCCATCGAGTCCGGCATTATGTGCACCATCCACGCTTACACCGGCGACCAGATGATCCTGGACGGCCCCCAGCGTAAGGGCGACCTGCGCCGCTCCCGCGCCGGCGCTGTGAACATCGTTCCCAACTCCACTGGCGCTGCCAAGGCCATCGGCCTGGTCATCCCCGAGCTGAACGGCAAGCTGATCGGCGCTGCTCAGCGTGTTCCCACCCCCACCGGCTCCACCACCATCCTGAACGCTGTCTGTGCTAAGTCCGTCACCAAGGACGAGATCAACGCCGCCATGAAGGCTGCCGCTACCGAGTCCTTCGGCTACAACGAGGACGAGATCGTCTCCTCCGACATCATCGGTATGCGCTTCGGCTCCCTGTTCGATGCCACTCAGACCATGGTCTGCGCTCTGCCCGACGGCAAGACCCAGGTTCAGGTCGTTTCCTGGTACGACAACGAGAACTCCTACGTTTCTCAGATGTGCCGCACCATCAAGCACTTCGCTACCCTGCTGTAATTCAGTAGATAAGAGAACTGTTTGAACTCCAGCACCCCCGTGCTTTACGCACGGGGGTGTTTTTTGCTGAAAACTTTCTGTGAAAAGGGATGAAAACCAGAGGAAACTGTGCTATAATAAAGACCTGATGCTGATACGGTAAATTGTGCTTTCGCTGAGCAATGCCTTCCCCTTTGGGGAAGGTGGCCGAGCATAAGCGAGGTCGGAAGAGGCTCCTGCGAGTTCGCCGAGACGCGGAAGAAGGGCTTCTATGCTTACCGCCCTCTTCCGCCCCCTACGGGGGCACCTTCCCCAAAGGGGAAGGCTTTGGCGCGGTAAGTTCCCCTTTACTGCATGAAGCTGACCCGATCTGACCTGTTTTACGAGGATTATCTATGGAAAAGCTAACAAACGCCCAGCTGGAACTGCGGGAAATGGACGAGTTGGCAGCGGGAAACTCCCCGGTGCACCGCCTGAATCCCCTGTGCAAGCTTCTGGTGACAGTTTTCTATATTGCGGCGGTGGTGTCGTTTCCCAAGTACGACCTGTCCGCGCTGGTGGTGATGGTGCTCTACCCGGTGCTGCTGTTCCAAGCGGCAGGGATTCCCGTGGGGCTGTGTTTTCACAAGCTGCGCATTGTCCTGCCCCTGGTGTGCGCTGTGGGACTGGTGAATCCCTTCCTGGACCACACGCCCCTATTGCGGCTGAGCGGCCTGGTGATTACCGGCGGCATGGTGTCCATGGTGACGCTGATGCTCAAGGGTATCTTTTCCCTGATGGCATCCTTCCTGCTGATTGCCACCACCTCCATCGACACCCTCTGCGCCGCCCTCCGGTGGCTGCATGTGCCGGATATTCTGGTGACGCTGCTGCTGTTGACCTACCGCTACATCGGCGTCATGATGGAGGAGGTAGCGGTGATGTCGGAGGCCTACAGTCTTCGCGCGCCGGGACAAAAGGGCATTCACATTTCTGCCTGGGGTTCCTTCCTGGGTCAACTGCTGCTGCGGAGCATGGATCGGGCGGAGGCGCTGTACCACAGTATGCTGCTGCGGGGCTTCCGGGGAGAGTATTACTACGCCGAGGTGCCAAAATGCGGCGTTGCGGGCGTGGTTTTTACGGTTGGCTGCTGTCTGGCCTTCCTCTGCGCCCGGTGGGTGAACCTGCCGGCGCTGCTGGGCGGACTGTTTGTGAGGTGAGAATATGATCGAATTTCGGAACGTTTCATTCTCCTACGGGGAGGCCCCGGTGGTGGAGAATCTGAGCTTTTCCATCCGAAAAGGCGAAAATGTGGGCCTGATCGGCGCCAACGGCGCGGGAAAATCTACCATCATGAAGCTGATGCTGGGGCTGATTACCGGCTCCGGCGAGATAAAAGTGGACGGCCTGCCCATGAATAAAGAGAATCTGGGGGAAATCCGCAAAAAAATCGGCTTTGTCTTGCAGGACTCCGACAATCAGATGTTCATGCCCACGGTGTATGAGGACATGATCTTCGGCCCCCGGAACTACGGCCTGAGCAAAGAGGAAACGGACAGACGCGTGGACGCGGTGCTGGCGCAGCTGGGCCTGCAGGACCTGAAACACCGGCATAACCACAAGATTTCCGGCGGCGAAAAGCGGATGGCGGCCATTGCCACCATTCTGGCAATGGAGCCGGAGATGATCCTCATGGACGAGCCTTCCACAGCGCTGGACCCGGTGAACCGCCGGACGGTGATCAATACCATCAATCGCCTGCCCCAGACCAAGCTGATTGCTTCCCACGATCTGGACATGATTCTGGACACCTGCCAGCGGGTGATCTTGCTGTCCCACGGGACCATCGTTGCCGATGGGGACGCTGAGACCATCCTGCGGGATAAGGTGCTTCTGGAAAATAACCGCATGGAGCTTCCCTTCTGCCTACAGAGACTTAAAAAACATGAATAATTCTGCCAGCAATGGCAAACAATACCTCCGAACGAAAGGTTTGGAGGTATTTTTATGAAATATATCCGTTACTTCTCAATGCTCTGTGCTATTTTCTGCGCCTTTGGGCTTTGCATTGGGGCATCTGCCGTGGAGGTGGAAAGCGGCAGCACCTACTGCTTCGGCACCGGCGATTTTTCCGATGAGGAACTTGCCGGCATCTGCATCACTGACCTGCCGGAGAATCTGGGCGCCCTGACGCTGGGTAGCCGGGTCCTCCGGGAGGGGGACGTGCTCACAGCTGAGCAGCTTTCTCAGATACAGCTGCGCCCGCTGG
>JALFXH010000033.1 GCA_022786965.1 Clostridiales bacterium | reverse complement strand
AGAATGCAGCCCAGTAAGAAGGTACAGTCTTCAAAATAGTACCTTTTTACGAACTGCATTCATAATCGATACCTTTCGCCGATCCTCATCCGACCTCGCTTACGCTCGGCCACCTTCCCCCCGGGGGAAGGTATTACTCAGATAAATTCCCCTTTAGCTGCGTTACCCCATTAAGCGCATCACAATTTTACCAGATTCAGAATCGCTTCCATCAGCGGATACCGGATGAACACGATGACCAGCAGGACAATCCCGTTGATGATAAGCAGTTCCAGCCAGTCCTTTTTCCCCCGGTACAGGGCGGTTCTGTGGCGGAAGATCAGCTTTGCGATCAGGAAGCCCACAAGGGTGCCCAGCGTATTCATAATCAGATCGTCCACATCCGTTGCCCGGAAGGTGAATAACTGAATCAGCTCCACCGTCAGGGAGGTGAGAAAGCCCGCCGCCAGTGTCCGGCCCCAGTGGCGATACCGTTCAAAGTAGGCAGGAAGCAGAAAGCCCAGGGGTGCGAACATAATTGCATTCAGAATCATGCCCTCTATATTTCTGGCGCTGAAATCCTGAAAGGGAAGCAGATTGATGGTGGGATCCCATACAATGTACTGCACCCCCGGTACGCCGATGACGATGTACATGGCGTTTAAGTACAGCGTCAGCAGCGCCATCCAGCCCCATTTCCGTTTTGCCCGCTCCCGGTCAAAGAGAAAAATGTAGATCAGCACCAGCGGCAATGACACAATGGCCCCGCAAAGCTTATCCAGCAATTCCAGCAAGAAATTCTCCACGATTTCACCTCTTTTGTTGTCATCCTGAGCGGAGCACGGAGTGCGAAGCCGAAGGATCTTCCCGGCGTAGATCCTTCGACTCGCTTACGCTCGCTCAGGATGACAGTGTTTTTTATCTTCCGTTATAATTCTGCCCGTTGATAGGCTCCCCGTCCACGGTCACATCGCTGCACCCGTAGAGCATCAGGTTGTTGCCGCCCAGGTCCCGGAAGGTGCACTGTTCGATGGTGATGCCGGTGGTGTCCAACATCTGCACACCGCCATTGCTGCACTCATAGATATCACACTTGCGCAGAGTGATAGATGTACACAATTCCGCACTGACACCTAAGATTCCGCAGCCGAACAGGCCGCAGTTGTCAACGCTGACCATGGTGCAGTTCTGGAACCGCAGCACGCCGCCAACGCAGACCCCCGGCTCCTTTGTATGCCCCGCCGTGAAGCCGGACAGCACCAGATTGTCGCAGTTAATAAAGGTCAAAACATTTGCGTACCTGGGCACGGCGCTGATGGTGTGGCTCTTGGTCTTGCCGTCCTTGCTGCGGATGGTCAGATTGTCCGCGCCGGTAATCACAAGGCCCGGGCCGTCGTAGATGTCCTCCCAGCGGTAATATTTCTTGGGGCCGCCGCCGTAGTCCTTGGCGGTGCTGAGATCGATGGTTTCCGCGTCAATGACGATCTCCGTGTTGGGGCCGATGGCGGCGAGGAATTCGTCGGCGTTGGTGACGGTGACGGTGGTCTTCTCACCGGCGGGAACCGTTTCGCCTGTGTCAATGCCGTTCAGGGTGTCCTCGGTGATGGTGTTGCCCTCCGGGTCCACGGCGCCGCAGCCCTCGGTAAACCAGCGGGGAATCAGGCAGTCTTCAAAGGTGTTGCCGTCCAACGTCACGAAATTTCCGAAGGTGCCGAAGGCACTGGATTTTACCCAGTTGTCCCGGAAGACGTTGTTTTTCAGCATTACCTGATCCACGCCGGAGCTTCTGAGCAGATATTGAGACACGTTGCCGTAGATTTCGCAATCCAGAATGGTAATGTCGAAGCTGCTTTCCAGAACGAATACCGCATCGGCTTCCCATTCTTCCGTCTTGCCTAGGTCATAGAATCGGCAGTTTGCAACCGTCGTATAGGTGCAGTTGTTAAAGCTTATCCCGTTATAAGAGCATTCGTATATATCACAACCCGCGATCGTCATGGTATCACAGCCATCAGCCGTCACGCCGGTAACACCGCAGCCATACAGCCCCACATAATCAATGATAACGCATTCACAGTTTTCCAGGTAAATAACGCCGCCTACGCAGGAGCCGGGCTCCTTGGTATGTCCGGCGGTGAAGCTATCGAGAAGAATGCCGTAGCATCCCACCAGCTTCAGAACCTGGGCATATCGGGGAGCGGCGGAGAGAATAGTCACGTTCTTCCCCGCGCCGGTGATGGTGAGATTATTCGCAAACTGAATCACCAGCTCATAGCCGTCGTAGACTTCCTCCCAATAGCACCATTCGTTGCCCGTTTCCCCGGCGTAGGTGCTGGCGGTGGACAGGTCGTAGGTGCCCGGTTCCAGATGAATCTCGCGGTCGGGGCCGATGGCGGCGATGAATTCATCCACCGTGGACACGGTGTACACGCCGTCCTGAGGGGCTACCGGTTCCGCAGATGCCGTTTCGACAGGTACTGCCGTGGCGATGACCGTGGTTTCCCCGGCAGCGTCCTGAGAGCAGGCCACAAGAGAAATCAGCAGCGTCAGCGTCAATAGGACTGATAGAAGCTTCTTCATACAAAACACATCCTTTCCTTTTTGTTCATCATAGCTGGAAGAATTTGGTTTGTCAACCAAGGGGCACCTTATGTTTTTCTTAAGAAGCTTAGGATTTTCTTAAGCGGCGAGTCGATGGGGTTTGAACCCGGGAGCAGCCGTTGCGCCGTGGAACCCCACAACCGGAACGGCGCATTACAAAAGCGGCCCCGCTTTCGCGGAAGCCGCTCTGCTCAATTGTCCATGTCATCCAGATCGCTGTCATCGTCGGCATCGGTGGTCATGATCTCGCCGAAGCGCACCCGGCGCTGAATTTTCATCTCCTCCACCTGATTGTGGATCAGCTCCTTGACCATCAGGGGGTCTTTGATGTTTTTCAGCACCAGCGTGGGCATGGTCTTGTCGGAGGACATGACTGTGACGGTGCCTACCCCGAAAATACGCTGCCACAGGCTGCGGCGGGTGTCGATGTCCCGGACGCGGTACAGAAGCACCTCATCGTCTTTGATGTTCAGAAAGCCCTCGGAAACGAACAGCCGGTCAGCGGACAGCTGATAGCGGGTAAAGCTCAGCGGCAGGCCCAGATGGCGCTTGCGGTCCTTCCACAGGCATTCAATGTTGATGGACATAAGATTCCCTCCCCGGTTTTTCTTCTATTTTATTGCGGGATACCGGGAAAGTCAAGATTATTTCTTACATTGCCGCTCAGGCTCGGTCATTCTGAGCGAGCGAAGCGAGTCGAAGAATCTTCGTACCCGATTTACCTTTCCGGGTAGCGGTCTCAGGAAAATCCTTCGACTGCGCAGCCTGCAGGCTGCTTCGCTCAGGATGACACAACATTCTACAGAATCAGGCAGATCAGTCCCGTGGCGCCCTCGTTGACGATTCTTGTCAGCGTGCCCCGGAATTTGACGCGAACCTCCTCCGGCAGCTGCACCAGCTTCGCCGTCAGCCCCTCCTGAATCATGTCGTAAACGGATTTGCCGAAAATGTTGCTCTGCCAGAGCTTCTCCGGGTCCTCCCCGGTAAGCCGCTCAATGAGGTCCCGGGACTGCTTTTCGTCCCCCACCATGGGGCTGATCTCCGTGTCGATGTCCACCCGCACCATGTGGATAGACGGCGCCCCGGCCTTTAATTTCACCCCGAAGGCCCCGCCCTTGCGGATGACCTCCGGTTTTTCCAGCTTCATTTCCCCGGCAGCGGGCATGACCACGCCGTAGCCTGTAGCCTTGACGGAGGCCAGCGCGTCGGAGATTTTGTCGTATTCCTGCTTGATCTTCGCCAGCTCCATGAGAAGGCCCAGAAGCTCCGCGTCGCTCTCAATGCTTACTCCCGCTTTACTGCTGAGAATTTCATAATATAGGGTCTCCGGCAGGGCGATGACAACGCTCACAATTCCCTCCGCGAGGTCGATGGAGCGCAGGGTGTAGCTCTGCACCTCGGGAAGCTCTTCCAGGGGAGCCAGGGCGGTCTGTGCCTGGCCCAGATTCTGAATCTGCCCCGCCTGCCGCAGAAGGGCCTGATACAGGCTTTCCTTCACCGGGTGGTTCTTTTCTAAGGCGTCCAGCCACCGGGGCAGGTACACCCGCAGCTCCGTCATGGGGAAGGTGTACAGCAGAGAGCGCAGCATCCGGCTGATTCCGGCGGTGTCCAAGGTCTGGCCGTCCAGTACCATGGGCTCCACCCCGAACTGCTCCCGGATGTACCGGGCGGTGTCCTGGGCCGCCTGCCCTTCGGGGTCCCGGGAGTTGATGACCACAAGAAAAGGCTTTCCCGTGCGGCGCATATCGGTGATGGCCCGGCGTTCGGCCTCCACATAGTCCTCCCGGGGGATGTCGGTAATGGTACCGTCCGTTGTAACCACAAGGCCGATGGAGCTGTGATCCTCCATGACCTTTTTCGTGCCCAGCTCCGCCGCCTGGGTCATGGGGATTTCCTCGTCATACCACGGGGTGGTCACCATCCGGGGGGTGCCCTCTTCCTCGGCCCCCACGGCCCCGGGAATCATGTAGCCCACGGAATCGATGAGCCGCACCCGCAGACGGGTAGCACCGTCGGGACTGATTTCCACCGCTTCCTCCGGCACGAACTTGGGCTCCGTAGTCATGATGGTTTTCCCGGAGCCGCTCTGGGGCAGCTCATCTTTCGCCCGCTCCGCCCGGTAGGGGTCGGAGATGCCGGGAATCACCAGACTTTCCATAATCCGCTTGACTAAGGTGGACTTGCCCGTGCGCACCGGCCCCACCACCCCGATATAGATATTGCCCCCGGTTCGGGCGGCGATATCCGCGTATAAATTCTCCATAGCCAGCCTCCTTATACCGGCAGGAGGATGGCTCCTGCCATGGGTTTACCACAGGGTATGTCCGTCAGGCGCGGTTTAGAACCGGCAGGGCCGGTTCCAATGCGTCACGGACGCTGGGCAGTCAACCTACATCCTTTGGGCCCCTCGACCGGCAGTGCCCAATAATATGGTAAAGGGGTTAAAAAGCCTTCCCCTTTGGGGAAGGTGCCCCAGTGCGCACACTGGGGCGAAAGAGGGCGGTAAAGCATAAATCCTTCTTCAACGTTTCGGCGAAATGGTGGGAACCTCTTCCGACCTCGCTTGCGCTCGGCCACCATAATGAACAGAGGTATGATTGCCACTGGCAATCATTGGTATTGCAGATTCGCTGCGCGGAGCACCACCCCAATGGGGAAGGCATTGCTCAGCTAAAGGGTAATTACACGAACCAACCTGTAGGGGCGGGGCAGTGACCCGCCCCTACAGAATCATTGGGTATAACAATAACCGGGAAGCAGCAGCTTCCCGGTTATTTCCTATGGATTCTTATTTACCGAAGGCATCCAGCGCCAGCTTGAAGGCACCGTAGGCGCCGGCATCGTTGCCCAGGGAAGCCAGGGTGAACCGGGCCTCGGAGGCGGCGTGGAAAACGTACTTCTTGAAGTAGGGCACCACGCCGTCGATCAGAACCTGACCTGCCTTGCTGACACCGCCGCCGATGACCACCACCTCGGGGTTGACTACGGAGCAGACGTTGCCCAGGAACTCGCCCATGTAGCGGTAGACCTGATCCAGAATGGCGAGAGCCTCCTGGTCGCCGTTCTTGGCGGCATCGAAGATATCCTTGCAGGTCAGCTTTTCCACACCCCGCAGGGCGCTGGGGGCATCGGTTGCCTCCAGATGAAGCTTGGCCAGCCGGACGATGCCGGTGGCGGAGCAGTACTGCTCCACGCAGCCGTACTTGCCGCAGTTGCAGGGCACGGTCTCGTCCCGGTTCAGCACCAGATGGCCGATCTCCGCGCCGGAGCCGTGAGCGCCGTGGAGCAGGTTGCCTTCTACCACGATGCCGCCGCCTACGCCGGTGCCCAGGGTGACGAAGACCATGTTGTCGCAGCCCTGGCCGCCGCCCTTCCAGAACTCACCCAGAGCGGCCACGTTGGCATCGTTGCCCGCCTTCACAGGGAAGCCGGTGAGGGAGGACAGGGTTTCGGAGATATTGAACACACCCCAGCCCAGATTGATGCACTTGTTCACAACGCCCTTGGCGTTGACAGGGCCGGGCACGCCGATGCCGAGACCCAGAATGTCGCTGTCAGGGATGCTGTGCTCCGCCAGGTAGCCATTGACGGACGCGGCGATATCCGGCAGGATCTGACTGCCGCCGTCCGCGGTGACGGTGGGAATTTCCCATTTGTCCAGCATTTTTCCGGTTTCATCGAAGTAAGCGATCTTGACGGTGGTGCCGCCCAGATCGATGCCAAAGCCGTATTTCATAGGTGAAGCCTCCTGATTCTTTTTTGGATACCTCTATTATACATATCCTGATAAAAAAAGCCAGTCCTTTGATGAAAAAAGCAATTGAATCGGAACGGCAGGGCACAGAATTCTGTCGCCCTGATTTTAACAAAAGGACTTGCGTTTGTGCCTTTTTTGCTGTACCATATACCTGTACCACTAGAAAGGACGTGTTCCGTTACATGATTACAGTTGATATCTCCAACGTGTGGGGCCAGCTGACGTTGGCAGACCTGTTGGCGATAGAAAAGGAAGTTGCAGATGCCCATGCCGCGCTGGCTGACGGCACCGGCGAGGGAAACGAATATTTGGGTTGGCTGAATCTGCCTGTGCGGGAGGCCACTGACGAAATGAAACGCATCCAGGCCGCGGCAAAAAAGATCCGCGAGAGCTCTGATGTGTTTGTGGTGGTTGGCATTGGCGGCTCCTACCTGGGTTCCCGGGCCGCCATTGAGCTGCTGCAGGGCACCAACCGCAACATCGGTAAGGGCAAAGGCGATCCTCAGATTTTCTTCGCCGGCAACAGCCTGAGCACCCGCCACTGGAATGAGCTATGCCGTCTGTTGGAGGACAAGGATTTTTCCATCGCCATCATCAGCAAGTCCGGCACCACCACCGAGCCGGCTATCGCAACCCGTGCTCTGCGCTGGATGCTGGAGCGCAAATATGGCACCGATGGCGCCAGAGAACGGATTTTCGCCATCACGGATCCCTGCAAGGGTGCTCTGCGGCAAATGGCTGCCGAGGAGGGCTGGGAGACCTTCGTGATCCCGTCCAATGTGGGCGGCCGGTTCTCCGTGCTGACAGCCGTGGGACTTCTGCCTCTGGCCGTGGCCGGCATCGACATCCTGGAGCTGATGAACGGCGCCGCGGACGCCAAGGAAAGCTACGACCTGCGATCCTTCGAAAATCCTGTCTGGCAGTATGCCGCCGTGCGGAACCTTCTGTACCGAAGCGGCAAGGCTACCGAAATCTTCACGTCCTTTGAGCCGGGCTTCAGAATGTTCGGCGCCTGGTGGCAGCAGCTTTTCGGCGAATCCGAGGGCAAGGACGGCAAGGGTATCTTCCCCGTCACCGCGGAGTTTACCGCTGACCTGCACTCCCTGGGCCAGATGATCCAGGCCGGTGAGCGGAACATCTTTGAGACCATGGTTCGCTTCGATGCTCCTGAACAGAAATACACCATCGGCGGAGACTGGAAGAATCTGGACGGTCTCAACTATCTGGAGGGAAAAACTCTGGATTTCGTGGACGAGAAGGCCTATCTCGGAACTGTGACGGCCCATGTGGACGGCGGCGTGCCTGTCATCACCATGGACTGCGGCGAGCTGAATCCCCGGAAGGTGGGCGAGCTTTTCTACTTCCTGGAGCTGTGCTGCGGCGTGTCCGCCTACATCCTGGGGGTCAACCCCTTCAACCAGCCCGGCGTGGAGATGTACAAGCGCAATATGTTCCAGCTGCTGGGCAAGCCTGGTTACGAAAAGTAACGATTCTCCGAGGAATTCCCTTGGGAAAAATGTAAAATAGTAGTTGCAAATTTCTCCGATAACTGGTAGAATGTGCATAAGCCAAAAATAAAGGCAAGGAGGACATTCCTATGATTCATGTTATTATGGGCCTGAAGGGCTCCGGCAAAACAAAGAAGATGATCGACGCCATCAACGGCGCGGTGGCTGAGGCCCACGGCGATGTGGTCTGCATCGAGTACGGCAGAAAGCTGACCTACGATCTTTCTTATAAGGTTCGTCTGGTGGACTCCAAGGAGTACGGCATTTGCAGCGGCGAGATGCTCAAGGGCTTCCTGAGCGGCCTGCACGCCGGAAACTTCGACATCACCAACGTCTTTATCGACAACCTGTACAAGACCATCGGCACCGATCTGGCTGCCGCTGAGGACTTTGTGGCATGGTGCGCCAAGTTTGCCGCTGATAACAGCATGGAGATTACCATTACCATCTCCGAGGATCCCGCGAAGGCCAGTGATGGCATGAAGCAGTACCTGTAATTGCTTACATCTTTTCCGCCGCAGCAAAAGCTGCGGCGGCTTTTTTGCGCAGGGAATCTCTGACGGAATCAAAACGAAAACCTGATTGAATTCTTCAATCAGGTTTCGCATTTTTTGGGGTTCCTCAGTGGGCAAACTGGCTTTGATATAATTTAGCGTAGAAGCCCTGCTTTTGAAGCAGCTCCTCGTGCTTGCCCTGCTCCACAATGTGGCCGTCCTTCATGACCAGAATCACGTCCGCTTCCCGGATGGTGGACAGCCGGTGGGCCACGATGAAGGAGGTGCGGCCCCGCATCATGGTGTCAAAAGCCTTCTGAATCTTGATCTCCGTTCGGGTGTCGATGGAGGAGGTGGCCTCGTCCAGGAACAGCATGGGCGGCAGGCACAGCATCACCCGGGCGATGCACAATAGCTGTTTCTGGCCCTGAGACAGGTTACCGCCGTTTTCGGAAATCTCCGTGTCGTAGCCCTTTGGCAGGCGACGGATGAAGCTGTGGGCGTGGGCCTGCTTCGCCGCGGCGAGGATTTCTTCTTCCGTGGCGTCGGGCTTGCCCATGGCGATGTTCTCCCGAATGGTGCCCGCCTTGAGCCAGGTGTCCTGCAAAACCATGCCCACACAGTGCCGCAGATCGTCCCGGCGCATATTCCGGGTATTCACCCCGTCCAGCAGAATTTTGCCGCCGTCCGGGTCGTAGAATCGCATGAGAAGGTTAATGAAGGTGGTTTTTCCGCAGCCCGTGGGGCCAACGATGGCGATGCGCTGGCCCGGCTTCACGCTGAGGTTGAAGTCGTCGATCAGGGGCTTTTCGGGAACGTAGGAGAATTTCAAATCACGAATCTCCACGCTGCCCTGAACCGCCTCGGGACGCTGGGGGTTCTCCGGCTCTGGAGTCCTCTCCGGGGCTTCGATCAGCTCAAAGACCCGGCCCGCGCAGGCCAGAGCGTTTTGCAGCTCCGTCACCACGCCGGAAATCTCATTAAAGGGCTTGGTGTACTGGTTGGCGTAGTTCAGGAAGCTGGTGAGATTGCCCACGGAAATGCCGCCGCTGATGGCAATGAGAGCACCGGTGAGGCCCACGCCGGCATATACCACGGAGTTGACAAACCGGGTGCAGGGGTTCACCAAGGACGAGAAGAAAATGGCGTTCAGGGACGCCTTTTGGAGCCGGCAGTTGATTTCATCGAACTGCTCCATACTGGCGTCCTCGTGACCGAAGGCCCGGACCACCTTGATATTGCCGATGGTTTCATCGATCAGGCCCGTCTGCTCGCCCCGGGTGACGGTTTGCAGACGGAACATGGAATACGTTCTGGTGGCGATGAAGTTGGCCACCAGCAGGGACAGGGGCGTGATGCACACCACCACCAGGGCGATGCCCCAATGGATGCGCAGCATGAAAAGCAGGGTGCCGAGAATGGTCATGATGCCGGTGAACAGCTGGGTAAAGCCCATGAGTAGGCCGTCGGCGAAGGTGTCCACATCCGCAATGACCCGGCTGACAATGTCGCCCTGAGGGTGGGCATCCAGGTAGCTTAGGGGCAGCTTCTGGATGTGGGAGAAGGCTTCATTACGGATGTCCCGGGTGACCTGATAGGTCATGCGGTTATTCAGTTCGCTCATGAGCCACTGGGATAGGGCGGCGACCGCGGCGCAGATCACCACGCCCCGCAGAGAAACCGCCATGGCGGCAAAGTCCACCCGGCCCGCGTCCACGATGCAGTCAATGGCGTTGCCCACCAGAATGGGGATATACAGGGTCATGACCACATAGATGGTAGCCAGAATCAGGGAGGCGATTAAGCTTGCCCAGTACCGGCGGATGCGGCGCAGGACTTTTTTGAGAACAGTCATTTGGTTATTCATTGCCTGCCGCCTCCTTTGGGAACTGAGAATAGTAGATTTCCTGATAGGTGGGGCAGGTTTGCAGCAAATCGTCGTGGGTGCCCTTCCCCACCAGAAGGCCGTCGTCCAGCACCAGAATTTCGTCGGCGTAGCGCACCGAAGCCGCCCGCTGAGAGACGATGAAGGTGGTAGGCGGATTGTCCATGTTCCGGATGGCCATTCTCAGGTTGGCGTCTGTGGCATAGTCCAACGCGGAAGCGCTGTCGTCCAGAATCAGGATGGAGGGCTTGCGCACCAGCGCCCGGGCGATGGTCAGCCGCTGCCGCTGACCGCCGGAGAAGTTGGCGCCGCCCTGCTCCACGGCAGCGTCCAGACCGCCGTCCTTGCCCTGAACCACTTCACTGGCCTGAGCGGTTTTCAGAGCCTCCCACAGTTCGTCCTCGGTGGCGTTTTCGTTGCCCCACCTTAGATTCTGCCGGATGGTGCCCTTGAACAATACCGCTTTCTGGGGCACCACGCCAATTTTCTGCCGCAGAGATACCATATCGTATTCACGAACGTCCTTCCCGTCCAGCAGCACCGCGCCTTCGGCGGTGTCGTAGAGACGGGGAATCAGGTTCACCAAGGTGGTCTTGCCGGAGCCCGTGCCGCCGATGATACCGATGGTCTGGCCGGGCCTTGCATGGAAGGAAATGTGCTCCAGAGAGGGGCTGGCGGAACCGGCGTAGCGGGCGGTTACGTCCTTGAATTCCACGTCGCCGGACAGCTTGTCCGCTTGTTCCTCGCCGTCACGCTGGTCGCTTTCCAGCTTCAGCACGGCGGACAGGCGGTTGCCGCAGGCCACAGCCTTGGCCAATGTGATGATCAGGTTGGCCATCTTAATGAGCTCCACCAGAATCTGGGACATATAGTTGTACAGAGCGATGACAAGGCCCTGGGTGAGAATGCCGTGCTCTACCTTCACCGCGCCAACCTTCACCAGAATCACCACCGCCAGATTGATGACCACCAAGGTCACGGGGTTCATCAGGGCGGAGATGCGCCCGGCGGAGAGCTGGCGGGCGGTCAGGCCGTCGGTGCTGGCTTCAAAGCCCGCAACCTCGGTATCCTCCTTACAGAAGGCCCGGAGGACGCGGACGCCCGCTAAGTTTTGCCGGGTGGCGGAGGTCACGCCGTCCAGTGCCGCCTGCACCCGCTTGTACATGGGCATGGTAATGAGCATAATACCGAAGACGATGAGGCACAGCACGGGAATCACCCCCGCGAACACCAGCGCCGCCTGAAAATCGATGGTAAAGGCCATGATCATGGCGCCGAACACCACAAAAGGCGACCGCAGCAGCAGCCGCAGGGTCAGATTCACGCCATTCTGCACCTGATTGATGTCGGAGGTCATCCGGGTCACCATGGTGGAGGTGCCAAGGGTGTCAATCTGGCTGTAGCTTAAGTGCAGGATGTGCTCCATCAGCACATGGCGCAAGCGGGTGGAGAAGCCCACCGCCGCCACGGCGGAAAAATACTGGGCGCACACCGCCATCACAAGGCCGATAATGCCCAAAGCCACCATCACCAGACACATTTTGACAATATATCCCGTATTGCCGCTGCCGATGCCCTGATCCACGATCCGGGCCACCACCAGCGGAACCAGCAGCTCGAAGGTTGCTTCCAGCAGCTTAAACAGCGGGCCGAGAACGCACTGTTTTTCATAGCCCTTCAAGTATTTCAGAAGATTTTTCAATACAACCACCTCATTCCAGGGCGATTATAGCACCGATTCAGGAATGGCGCAAGCCTTTGCGCGAAAAAACGACAAGGCTTATTCTTTAGTGTTTGGATACGATTTTTTGATAAAACCATTTGGTTTCGTCAGGTTAATGCCGCCTAACGGCGCTGCCGATTCTTTCTCCTTGCGATCTTCAAATAAAAATCGTCAACTCTGGCGAATGAATGTTTTTCATTGAATATCAGTATGAACCACGGAAGATACCGCGCCTCAACGATCGAAGACAACGCGCGAAGGAAACAGTCTTGCAGTTATCCAAAATGGGGCTTGAAACCACATTTTTATTCCGCTATAATAGATAGGTAAGGAAAATGAATAATTATTTAGGAGAAAGAAATGAGTACAAATACGTTACAGGCAAATAAAATGGGCGTCATGTCCGAGGGAAAGCTGCTGATGAACATGGCTCTGCCCATGATCGCCTCCATGCTGGTGCAGGCGCTGTACAACGTGGTGGACAGCATCTTCGTCTCTCAGGTCTCTGAGAGCGCCGTGACGGCCCTGTCGCTGGCATTCCCCATTCAGAATATGCAGATTGGTTTCGCTGTGGGCATCGGCGTGGGCGTCAACTCCCTGCTTAGCAAGAGCCTGGGCGAAAACAATCAGGAGGCCGCCAACCGTACTGCCGGCAACGGCCTGGTTCTGATGATGATCGTTACCGCGATTTTTACGCTTTTTGGTATTTTCGGCGTGCGGCCCTACTATGAGATGCAGTCCACTGTCCGGGAGACTGTGGAGGGCGGCATCGCCTATTCTCAGATCTGCTGCATCCTCACCGTGGGCGTATTCCTGTCCATCCTGGGCGAGCGGCTGCTGCAGTCCACCGGACGGACGGTGTACACCATGATCACCCAGGGCACCGGCGCCATTATCAACATCATTCTGGACCCCATTCTGATCCACGGTTGGTTCGGCGCCCCGGCTATGGGCATTGCCGGCGCTGCCGTTGCCACCGTCATCGGCCAGTGGTGCGCCGCCGGCCTGGTCTGGTTCTTTAACTTCAGGTTCAACCCCGAGGTTCAGCTGGGCACCCGGTATCTTCGGCTGGAGGGCAAGATTGTCCGCCAGATTCTCACCGTGGGCGTGCCCTCCATTATCATGAACGGCATCGGCTCCGTCATGACGTTCGGTATGAATCAGATCCTGCAGAACTTTACCGAGACGGCTACCGGTGTCTTCGGCGTGTATTTCAAGCTCCAGAGCTTCTTCTTCATGCCCCTGTTCGGCCTGAACAACGCCGCCATCTCCATCATCGCCTTCAATTACGGCGCGAAAAAGCCCAAGCGTATCACCAAGACCCTGAAAATCGCCTGCTCTGTGGCCTTTGGCTTGATGACAGCGGGGTTCCTGGCCTTCCAGCTGTTTCCCGATGCCCTGCTGGGGCTGTTCAATCCCAGTGAGGTGTTCCTGTCCATCGGCCGTGCGGCCCTGCGGACCATCAGCTGGAGCTTCCCGGTAGCATCTTTCTGCATTGTGCTGGGCGCCTGCTTCCAGGCGCTGGGCAACGGCATCTATACCACCCTCACCTCTCTGTGCCGGCAGATGCTTGTCCTGCTGCCGGTGGCCTACCTGCTGAGCCTGACCGGCGATGTGGATAAGGTATGGCTGTCCTTCCTGGTGGCGGAGGTTGCCAGCGCGGCAGCGACCTTCTATTTCTTCCGCCGGATTTACCGGGAGAAGATTCAGCCTCTGTTTGACGCACAATGAAAAGAATCCGCCTGATGTCCGTCAGGCGGATTTTCCGCAAAGGAGCGAAGAGAATGCTTATTGATTGCCATATTCACATGGTGCTGGACGGCGCGGACTGGAAAGCCGCCATTGCCCGGCACAAACAGTCTGTTGATGAAAGCTGGATTCACCGAATCCTCGCCCGTTATCAGGAGCTGGGCTTTACCTGGCTCCGGGACGGCGGTGACCGCTGGGGCGTGGGCAAACGGGCAAGAGACCTGGCAGGGGAGTACGGCATCACCTACCGCACGCCGCTGTCACCTTTGTGCAAGGCCGGACACTACGGTGGTTTTATTGGCGAAAAATACGAAAATCTCCGACAGTATGCGGAATTGGTGGTAAAAAATCGGGAGAACGGGGCGGATTTCA
This sequence comes from Clostridiales bacterium, assembly GCA_022786965.1. Taxonomy (GTDB): domain Bacteria; phylum Bacillota; class Clostridia; order Oscillospirales; family Oscillospiraceae; genus Faecousia. Next base: position 17,749 of record JALFXH010000033.1, on the reverse strand, counting down.
TCAAAATCATGATTTCCGGCCTGATGGATTTTGACCGGTTTGGAGTGCTGACGGAAGATGGACTGGAACCGGCCGAAATCCGGGAGCTGATTCACATTGCCCATGAGGAGGGCATGGCGGTGATGGCCCACGCCAATGGCGCGGGAATCGTGAAAGCGGCAGCGGAAGCGGGGGTGGATTCCGTCGAGCACGGAGCCTATCTGAATGCGGAAGCCCTTCATGCCATGGCGGAAAATGGCACAGTCTGGGTGCCCACGCTGTCCACCATCGGCAACCTCCGGGGCAGAGGACGCTTTGAGGAAACCGCCGTGGAGCGGATTCTGGACAGCGCCGTTGAGAATGTGAGACAGTTTGCGGCCATGGGCGGCCTTCTGGCCCCGGGAACCGACGCGGGAGCCTGGTCAGTGCCCCACGGTAGTTTGACGGAATATGAGCTGCTGAAAGCCGTTCTGGGGGATGAGACACGACCAGTGCTGGAGAAGGGCAGCTTGGCGCTCCGACAGAAGTTTTAAGCTGATACGATAGATAAATGCCCACACCGAATCATTCCGGGTGTGGGCATTGCTGATAGGGGAGAGAAGTGAAATATTTTACTCCCGCAAAATGTGAAATAATGCCTTAGGCATTGTGAAATTTGACGCTTTGCGTCAAGTGAAATGAAATAAATCCCCCACGCGCCGCAGCGCATGTCACATAGCGAAGCTATATTTCCCTTGCGAAGCAAATTTCACAAATCCCGAAGGGATTTATTTCACTGAAAAAAGCACTTGCATACGCAAGTGCTTTTTTCTGGTGGGGAGAGCACGGATTCGCTTCGCTGCGGCGAAGCCACGGCGGTTGAGACAGTCCACCGGACTGTCTCTAAGAGCCGCCTTTCGAATCCGTCCTCAAATACAAAATCTCCAACACCAGATGGTGTTGGAGATTTTGTGGTGGGGGAGGACGGATTCGAACCATCGAAGCGAAACGCAGCAGATTTACAGTCTGTCCCCTTTGGCCACTCGGGAACTCCCCCATATTCAATTGGCTCGATTGGAGCCGGTAGACGGACTCGAACCCCCGACCTACTGATTACAAATCAGTTGCTCTACCAACTGAGCTATACCGGCGTCTCGAACCGAACACGCATATTATACCACGGGATTTGGAAATGTCAAGAACTATTTTTCGAATATTGGAAAAAACCGGACACGGCGAAAACCGTGTCCGGTATTCGGTTACATCTCGACTTCCAGCTTGGCAACCACGGCGGCGCAGCGCTTACACAGACCCTCGGCGTTGGCCTGCTCACTGTGCATCCAGCAGCGGGGGCACTTGGTGCCCTTGGCCTCGCTGACACCGATGGTCAGGGCAGGGTAGTTAACGCCATTGCCCACCTCGGCGCCTTCCTCGGGCTGGCTCCAATCGCAGGAGGACACGATGCAGATTTCCGCCAGGTTCACACCCTCGCAGGCAGCTTTCAGGGAAGTGTCGTCCGTGCTCAGGGCCACATGGGCCTCCAGGGCCTTGCCGATACGCTTGTCGGCCCGGGCCTTCTCCAGAATGCCGTTGACGTCCTGACGGAGCTTCATGATGACGTTCCACTTCTCCATGGCGGCATCGTCCAGAGCGTAGCGTTCAAAGCCCTCGGGCATCTGGTTCAGCAGTACGTTCCGGGCATCGTCACTGCTACGGTGGGGCATGGACTGCCAGATCTCATCACAGGTGAAGGCCAGAATGGGCGCGAACAGCTTTGCCAGGGCGTCCAGAATCAGGAACAGGGCGCTCTGGGCGGAGCGGCGGCGCAGGCCGTCCTTCTCCTCGCAATACAGCCGATCCTTCAGGATATCCAGGTAGAAGGAGGACAGCTCCACCACGCAGAAATCGTTGATGGCGTGGGTGACCACATGGTACTCGTAGCCCATATAGGCCTTGCGGCACAGCTTCACCAGCTCGTCCAGCTTGGTCAGCGCCCAGCGGTCCAGTTCCTCCATGTCCTCCACGGGAACCAGATTGTTTGGATCGAACTCGTTCAGGTTGCCCAGGCAGTATCGGGCGGTGTTGCGGAATTTCAGGTAGTTCTGGGCGATCTGCTTGAAGATCTCCTTGGAGCAGCGCACATCGGCATGGTAGTCGGAGGAGGCGGCCCACAGGCGGACAATATCCGCGCCGAAGTCCTTAATGAGGTCGGCAGGATCGACGCCGTTGCCCAGAGACTTGTGCATGGCCCGGCCCTGACCGTCTACGGTCCAGCCGTGGGTCAGCACCTGACGGAAGGGAGCGCCCTGATCCAGCGCGCCGACAGAGGTCAGCAAGGAGGACTGGAACCAGCCGCGGTACTGGTCCGCGCCCTCCAGATACACGTCGGCGGGCCACAGCTCGGGGGTCCGGTGCATCAGGGAAGCGTAGTGGGTGGAGCCGGAGTCGAACCAGCAGTCCAGGGTGTCCTTCTCCTTGTCGAATTCCTTGCCGCCGCAGTGGGGGCAGGTGAAGCCCTCGGGAATCAGCTCCATGGCTTCCTTCTCGAACCAGATGTTGGAGCCGTGCTCGTCGAACAGCTTGGACAGCTTCTCAATGGACTCGGGAGTGGAAACGGGCTTGCCGCAATCGCGGCAGTAGAACACGGGGATGGGCAGACCCCAGCGGCGCTGACGGGAAATGCACCAGTCGGCCCGCTCCCGGATCATGCTGGTCATCCGATCCTGACCCCAGGCGGGGTACCACTGGACGTTCTCGATGGCCTTGATGGCCTGATCCTTGAAGGACTCCACAGAGCAGAACCACTGGGGAGTGGCCCGGAAGATCACGGGCTTCTTGCAGCGGTCGTGGTGGGGGTAGGAGTGGACAATTTCTTCGGAGGCGAACAGCACGCCGCTTTCTTTCATATCGGCCAGAATGATGGGATTAGACTCCTCGGTCTTGAGCCCTGCGTACTTGCCCGCGTAGTCGGTGTGGCGTCCGTAGTCGTCCACGGGCACCACCAGCTCCATGCCGTAGCGCATACAGGTCTGGTAGTCGTCAGCGCCGAAGCCGGGGGCGGTGTGGACACAGCCCGTACCGGAGTCCATGGTGACGTACTCGGCGTTGACCAGCCGGGAGGTCTTGTCCATGAAGGGGTGCTGAGCCAGCATATTCTCGAAGAAGGAACCGGGGTAGGTGGCGAGAATCTCGTAGTTTTCGAAGCCGCCGATCTTCATGACCTTGCTCACGAGGGCCTCAGCCATGATATAGGTTTCGCCGTTGTCCGCCTTCACCAGCGCGTACTCCTCCCGGGGGTGCAGGCAGATGGCCAAGTTGCCGGGCAGGGTCCAGATGGTGGTGGTCCAGATCACGAAGTAGGTTTTGCTCAGATCAAACTGGCTAAGCTTGCCCTGGTCGTCCTTCATGGGGAACTTGACGTAGACAGTGGTGCAGGGGTCATCCTTGTACTCGATGTCCGCTTCCGCCACGGCGGTAACGCAGTAGGGGCACCAGGTCACGGGCTTCAAGCCCTTGTAGATGTAGCCCTTGTCGAACATCCGGCCAAAGACCTTGACCTCCTGGGCCTCAAAGTGCTTGTCCATGGTGCGGTAGGGGTGCTTCCAGTCGCCCACAACGCCCAGACGCTTGAAGCCGGCCATCTGCTTCTGGATGAAGTCCTCGGCGAAGTCCTCGCAGGCCTTCCGGAACTCGGGCACGGACAGATCCTTGTTCAGCTTCTTCTTGGAAGTCTCAATGGCACGCTCAATGGGCAGACCGTGGTTGTCCCAGCCGGGGACGTAGGGGGTGTAGTAGCCCATCATGGCGTGGCTGCGGACGATGAAGTCCTTCAGGGTCTTGTTGAGGGCGTGGCCCATGTGGATATAGCCGTTGGAGAAGGGAGGGCCGTCGTGCAGGACGAACCGGGGAAGTCCCTTGTTCTTTTCCAGCATGGCTTCGTACAGGTTCTGCTCCTCCCAACGTGCCAGCATGGCAGGCTCCCGGGCGGGCAGACCGGCCTTCATGGGGAAGTCGGTCTTCGGGGTGATGATGGTGTTTTTGTATTCCATTGGATTTCTTACCTCCATAGTAATATTAAAGTGAATGCAGCAATGCCTTCCCCCGGGGGGAAGGTAGCCGGGCGTCAGCGAGGTCGGATGAGGATTGGCGAAATGTATCGATTATGAATGCAGTAAGATAAGGACGTAAAGCTTTCCCAGTCGTACCTTTTTTACGAACTGCGGTAATAATTGGTACATATCGCCGTTCCTCATCAGTCAGAAATCAAAGATTTCTGCCAGCTTCCCCCCGGGGGAAGCTATAGGCGCTGTAAGCGCCAGTATTGCATTAGAAAACGCGCCTTTGTCTCCTGTAATAAGAGACAAAGGCGCGTAAACCTCTGCGGTACCACTCTTGTTCCGGTGTAAACCGGCGCTCGTATGCGCGATATCGGGCGCTCCCGGCGCAGCCTACAGAAGAATCTTTCGGTGCGCGGCTCCGGGGTGATAAAAACCGGTTCCTGCCTGCTGCCTTGCACCTTCCGGCAGCTCTCTGGAGGCGGTGGGCGGGTTTTTGTGTCCCCATCTAAGCCTTGTATATGGGTTTTACCAGATTACTTACTGGTGGGATCGTAGTTCCGGCCGAACTGCAGGTTCAGGCTGGCGAATTTGCTGGTGGTGGTGTCGTTGTTGGTGGGATGCTTGGGGGCGGCCTTGGGGGCGGTGTCCACGGTGGAACCGATCATGGCCTCGATGTTCTGGGCAATCTCATCGGCAACATCGGCACTCTCCACAGGGGCGGGAGCTGCCTTGGGGGCGGGAGTTGGAACCGGCGCGTTGGCGTCCTTGATCCGCTCCAGAGCCTGGATGCAGGTCTTCAGCTGATCCTGCAGCTCGCTGATTTTGGCGGCGGCAGCCTTCCGGGCTTCCTGAACCCGGGCGTTCTCCGCGGCCACCAGGGCATCGGAAGACGCGCCGGAAACAACGGGGGCGGCAGCGGGGGCCGCGGCAGCGCTGGCATTGCTCAGCATCTTGGCGCACTTGGCCTCGGCCTCGGCCACCATTTTGTCGCAGGTCTTCTGGGCGTTGATGACAGCGTCCTTCATGGAAGCTTCGTTCTTGCGGTATTCCTCCAGCTTGCCCACCAGAACACGCATCTTGCTCTTGAGCAGGGCATTTTCCTTGTACAGGGTAACATAGTCCTCGGTCAGAGGCTCCAGAAATTCATCGACCTGCTGCATATCGTAGCCGCCGAAGGTAGAGCGGCCGAAAGAGACCTGATCGATCTGCTGCGGTGTTAACATAGTGTTCAATCTCCTTCCATATTCGTCATATCCCCTCATAGCGGGGAAACAGCCCCAAAAACGGATTTTTACAGAATGACCGGACATCGGTCAGCCGGTAAAAATCCGCCTGTGGGACGCGTCAATCAGATGTAGCTTTCCACTTCCGCCTGCAACGTTTCCAGATCGCCCACGATATCCATATTGTGAGGGCAGAACAGGTAGGCGGACTGGGCAATTTTCTTCACATCGCCGTCCAGCGCGTACACGCAGCCGGACAGGAAATCCACCACCCGGCGGGCCATGGCCTTGTCCACATTCTCCATGTTGACAATGACAGCCTTGTGGCTGCGCAGGTCATCGGCGGCCTTGGAGGTGTCGTTGAAGCTGCCGGGACGGAACAGAACCACTTCCTGCTTGTTGGAAGCGCTGCTATTCATGTTCAGAACCTGACCGCCAAAGCCGGCGCTGACAGCACTGGAAGCAGCGGGTGCGGGGGTAAAGCCGTAATCGTCCTGCTCATCGGATTCCTCCTCGGCCGCAGGGGCGGGGGCGGGGGCACGGCGGGGGCTGCGGCGTGCGGGAGTCTCGGCGGGTTCCTCATACTCGTCCGCGTAATCGTCGTCTTCGTCGTAATCGTCGTAATCGTCATCAGAGTAGGGCTGGGCAAATTTCTTTACATTATCCCATAAGCTCATTCTATGTATCCTCCTAAGTATATGCGCATCAGTTTGATGAAAGCTTGCTGTAGTCACGGGCGCCGAAAATGGCGGTGCCCACACGAATCATGGTACTGCCGCAGGCAATCGCGTCCACATAGTCATCGGACATACCCATCGATAAACAGTCCACTGTGACATTATCGTTGATTTTCTCCCTGATGTCAACACTTAATTGGAACATTTTTTGAAAATATTGCAGATTTTCTCCTGGAAACGTCGAAATTGGGGGGATTGCCATGAGCCCTTTAACACAAACGTTTGAAAAATCGCCGATTTTTTCCAGAATTGGCAGGATTTCTTCCGGGCGGAAACCGGATTTGCTTTCCTCGTTTCCGATGTTCACTTCCAGCAAAATGTCCTGCCGGATGCCCTGACGGGCGGCCTCGGCGTCGATGGCCCGCAGCAGCCGCTCCGAGTCAACGCTCTGGATGAGGTCCACCTTTCCCACCACCTGCTTGACCTTGTTGGTCTGCAAATGGCCGATGAAATGCACCGGCGCGCCAGCATAGGCGTTCTCGGCCAGCTTGGCGGTGAGCTCCTGAACCCGGTTTTCGCCGCAGCAGTCCACCCCGGCGGCAATGGCCTGCCGGACGGCGTCGGCATCGTTCATTTTGGTGGCGGCGCAGAGCTTGATTTCCCTGGGGTCTCTGCCGCAGGCAAGCGCAGCGGCCTCCATCTGGGCGCGGATATGGGCAACGTTTTCGGTAATGGACATAATCATTCTTCTTTCTGTTAGTTGGTTATATTGTTCTTTAGCAGCGTTACCCAAGGCTCCCCTTGAGGGGAGCTGCTGAGCGGAGCGAAGCTGAGGGGTGCACCCCTCCGACCTCGCTATCGCTCGGCCACCTCCCCTGATAGGGGAGGCTTTGATTCGCTAAATTCTTCTTTTCCTATGGTACGCTGTCAATTGATTCGCAACGACAAAAGGCGGCGGAATGCTCCGTCGCCTTTTGCGTTACGCAGGTACTGCGGCTGCTTTCAGCGGCTTCATGGGTGCCAGAGTGGAGATGGCGTGCTTGTAGATCATCTGCTGTCTGCCATCCGTCACCAGAACCACCACGAAGCTGTCGTAGCCGGTAATGACTCCCCGGAGCTGGAAGCCGTTCATCAGGAACAGCGTCACGGGAACCCGGTCCCGGCGCACCTCCTTCAAAATGGCATCCTGTAAATTGATGGTTTCGTTCATATGTATACCTTCTTTCTCATGATTGGCGTCTCAATACTCCCCATGGACGCCTCCCGATTGGGTATACACATCCTACCAGATTTCAGCTGTCAAAATCGTAAATAATTTGTCGAGCGGCTGTCAGAATTTCCTCATTTTTCTGCCCCGTCTGCCGGGTGAGCCAGTGCATGGCAGGATTCCGGCAGAACCAGGTCAGCTGCCGTTTGGCGTAGTGGCGGCTGGATTTCTTCACTTCCTCCGCCGCCTCCGCCAGGGTTTCCTCCCCGTTCAGAGCGTTGACGAACTCCTTGTAGCCGATGGCCTGCATGGCGGTGCATTTGGGAGGGATGCCGCTGGAAAGAAGGCTCTGAATTTCGGAAATCAGCCCCATTTCCAGCATGATATCCACCCGTTTGTCAATGCGGCGGTACAATTCCGCCCGGTCAGCAAAGTCCAGACCCAGCCACAAGGGGGAATATTTTGGCGGAATGGCCTGGGTTTTCCGGTTGTGCTCGGTGATGGTTTCCCCGGTTTCCAGCCAGACTTCCAGGGCCCGGATAATCCGTTTTCGGTCAGAAAGGTGAAGCCTTGCGGCGGATTCCGGGTCGATGGATCTTAGCCAATTCAGCATGGCTTCCATGCCCTCGGCATCGGCTTGTGCCTCCAGCTTTTCCCGTACACCTGTGGCGGGGAAGGGAGCAAAGGCGTTTCCCCGGATCAGGGAGTCCATATATAGCCCGGTGCCCCCGGCAATGATGGCGGTTTTTCCCCGTGCCACAATGTCGTCCACAATAGGGGCCGCCAGGCAGCAGTAGCGGCTGACGGAGAAATCCTCGTCCGGCTCCGCCACGTCGATCATGTGATGGGGGATTCCCTGCATTTCCTCCACGGTGGGCTTGGCGGTGCCGATGTCCATGCGGCGGTAGACCTGCATGGAGTCGCAGGAAACGACTTCGGCGTTCAGTTCCTTCGCCAGCCCCACCGCCAGGGCGGTTTTTCCGGAGGCGGTAGGCCCGGCGATGCAGATGATGTTGTTCATGGGTCAGACCTCCTGAATACATTCTGCGGTTTCGTAGGGGACGGCCTCCGGACGTCCCGCAAAACAGCACATTACTGCGGGGCGTCGGGGACGCCGCCCCCTACGGATCAGCTCCGCTTGAACTGCTTTTCCAGCTGTTTTTTGCTCAAACTCACGCAGATGGGCCGTCCGTGGGGGCAGTATTTGAGATCCTCCCGGGCCATGACGGCTTCGGCAACTGCCAGCAGCTCTTTTTCATCGTTTTTCCAGCCGGCCTTGATGGCGGCCTTGCAGGCAACGGTGTGCAGGAGGGTATCCCGGACGGTGTCTTTGGATTCTCTGCGGCCGTTCAGCAGGTCGTCAGCCAGGGTTTCCACCGCTTCCGCCGCCGCGTCGGGACTTAAATCCATGGGAATCTGCCGCAGAAGCAGGGTATTTTCCCCAAATTCCTCAATTTCAAAGCCCAGCTCTTCCAGCAGCGCGGTATTGTTCAGCAGCTCTCCCGCGGCGGCGGGGTTTAACCGCACGGGGATGGGGCTTAGCAGGCTCTGGGCGGAAATGGCCTCGGGATTGGCTTTCAGCTTTTCGAAGAGAATCCGCTCGTGGGCGGCGTGCTTGTCGATGAGAAAGGCATCCTCCCCCTGCTCCACGAGGATGTAGGTATTGTACAGCTCGCCCACCATGCGCCAGGGGGCTTCCGGAGGCATTTCCAACGCGGTCTGCTCCACCAAAGGCTCCCCCTCTGGGGGAGCTGCCTGCGCAGCAGACTGAGGGGGTTCAGGTGCCGGCTTGTCCTCGTGAAGCTGGGGCAGCATGACGAACTCCCGCAGGGGCATATTGTCCGCTTTGGGAATCTTCCGGGCCGCCGCTGCCGCCGCGGGCTGTTTCGGCTGCGGGGCATCCTGCAGGGCGGCAGAGAAGGTTTTGTATTCCTCCGCGGACATGGTGCGGAAAAAGGGCTCCTTCCTCGGCTCCCCTTTGAGGGGAGCTGTCTGCGAAGCAGACTGAGGGGTGACAGTGGAAACGGGAGGATTCGGCCCCCCTTTGATGGGAGCTGTCACCGCAGGTGACTGAGGGGTGAAAGCCCCCTTGAGGGGCGTAGGTGACTGAGGGGTAGTGGTGGATTTAAACTGAACGGCAGGCCGGTCGGGCTTTTTATTCAGCGCCCCCAGCACGCCGTAGTGCACGCAGTCAAATACCGCCTTTTCCGACAGAAATTTGACCTCCGTCTTTGCCGGGTGGACATTCACGTCCACGGCGCTGGCAGGCAGCCGCAGGTGGAGGACACAGGCGGGGAATTTGCCCACCATGATCTGATTGCGGTAGGCTTCCTCCAGGGCGGCAATCAGCAGCTTGGATTTTACCGGACGGTCGTTGACGAAGAAGGTTTGCAGGCTTCTGCTGGGCCGGGCATCGGTGGGCAGGGAAACGTAGCCCGTCAGGGTATAGCCCTCCCAGCGGCTCTCCACGCTGACCATTTTCGCGCAGTCCCGGCCATAGACGCAGTACATGGCGGCCTGCAGCCCTCCCGTGCCGGGGGTGGACAGCACCTGTTTGCCGTCCCGGAGGAACTGGAAGGCCACCTCCGGGTGGGCCAGGGCCTGCATCTGCACGGCGGCGGCTACCCGGCTTCCCTCCACGGTGTCGGATTTCATGAATTTCATCCGGGCGGGAGTATTGTAAAACAGATCCCGCACCAGAATGGTGGTGCCGTCGGGACAGCCGGCTTCGGCTTCCTCGGTGATTTTCCCCGCTTCCAGATGGAGCTTGACGCCGGAAAGGCTTCCGGCAGTCTTGGTCATCAGGTCGATGCGGCTGACGGAGGCGATGGCGGCAAGGGCCTCGCCCCGGAAGCCCATGGTTCCGATAGCCGCTAAATCTTCCTCCGTGCGCAGCTTGGAGGTGGCGTGGCGCAGGAAGGCGGTTCGTGCGTCCTCTGGGGACATACCGCAGCCGTTGTCCGTGACACGAAGAAAGGTCATGCCGCCGTCCCGGATTTCGATGGTGACCTTGGAAGCCCCCGCGTCCACGGCGTTTTCCAGCAACTCCTTGACGGCGCTGGCGGGGCGCTCCACCACCTCACCGGCGGCGATGAGGTTGGCCACATGGGGGGATAATTGCAAAATTTTGGGCATGGCATTACCTCCATGAGGACAGAGTGATAAAGTTCACGGTTGCGTGAATGGCGATGGGGGCAAAAATGGTGTCCGCCTTGGTATAGCTCCAGGCCAGGCACAGCCCGGCGGGCAGGTATTGCAGTACCGCCATGAGGATTTCCAGAGGGGTATACTGCCGGGCGTAGCCCAGAATGTGCACAAAGGCGAAGGCCAGCATGGACACGATGTAGGCCGCCCAGTGGGACTTTCCGTAGAGATTCCGGAAGATGAGCCCCCGGAAGACGCATTCCTCCACGGTTGGCACCAGCAGCACCGTGCCGATGAACACCAGCAGGCGGCTTTCCTTGCCCATAGCCGCAAGGGCGGAATCGTTGTAGTTGGCAAATCCGGGAATCAACAGTCCGATGACCCAGTTGACTGCCAGCATACAGGCGTAGTAGGCCGCCAGCCCCAGAATGATCGCCTGACACAGGTAGGCAGGGTGCCGCAGAGCCTGGGTTGCGGCGCTGCTTAGGAATTCGTGGAAAATCACCAGCACCGCAATGAAATTGATTATGTAGAAAACAAAATTCAGCTCCGATTCCCGCAGGGGGGAGGAAAGCCGGGCGTTCAGCAGCGTCAGCAGCTCCGGCAGCAGCAGGAGCTGAAAGGCAAAATAGCAGAACCCGCATACCGTCTCCTGTGAACTGGGACAGGAGCGGGCAGAAATACGTTTCGTCATAGGTTAATCCAGCAGCTTTTTCAGCTTGTACAGTTCGTTCATGGCTTCTATGGGGGTCAGGGTTTCCACGGTGATGGCGGACAGGGCGGAAATCACCTGCTGGCCCGTCAGATCCAGCATACTCACCTGATCCTCCGGTTCTTTCGGAGCGGCGGGAGCGGGAGCAGAACCCTCGGCTTCCAGCTCGGCCAGGATTTCTCTTGCCCGGCTGATGACCACATTGGGGATGCCCGCCAGCTTCGCCACCTCGATGCCGTAGCTGTCATCCGCCGCGCCGGGGACGATTTTTCGCAGGAAAATCATCTGTTCGCCCCGTTTTTTTACGGCGATGTTGTAGTTTTTGACATTGGGCAGCTTTTCCTCCATGGTGGACAGCTCGTGGTAGTGGGTGGCGAACAGGGTCTTTGCTCCCAGCCGACGGGGGTTGGCGGCGTATTCCAGCACCGCCCGGGCGATGGCCATGCCGTCATACGTTGAGGTGCCTCGGCCGATTTCGTCCAGAATCAGAAGGGAGCGGGAGGTAGCGTATTTTAATATGGTAGCAACCTCCGCCATCTCCACCATGAAGGTGGACTGGCCGGAGGCCAGGTCGTCGCTGGCGCCGATGCGGGTGAATACCCGGTCCACAAGGCCGATTTTCGCGGCTCGCGCGGGGACGAAGGAGCCCATCTGGGCCATGAGTACAATGAGGGCCACCTGCCGCATATAGGTGGATTTACCGGCCATGTTGGGGCCGGTGATGATGGCCACCTGATTGTCCTCATTGCCCAGGTTCGTGTCGTTGGGCACGAACAGCGTGTCCTTGAGAACCGCTTCCACTACGGGATGCCGTCCGTCGGTGATGGAAATTTCCCGGCCCAGGGTGATTTCCGGGCGGCAGTAGCCCCGCTGCACCGCCACGGCAGCCAGAGAGCACAGCACGTCGGCGGCAGCCACCGCCTGAGCCGTCAGCTGCACCCGGGCAGCCTGCTGGGCCAGATGCTCCCGGAGTTTTGTGAAAATCTGATATTCCAGGGCGGTGAGTCGGTCCTTGGCGGTGAGCACCTGATTTTCCAGCTCTTTCAGCTCCTGGGTGATGTAGCGTTCGCAGTTGGCGAGAGTCTGCTTGCGGATGTAGGTTTCGGGCACCTGGTCCATAAAGGATTTGGATACCTCAATATAGTAGCCGAATACCCGGTTAAAGCCCACCTTCAGGGTACGGATGCCGGTTTTCTCCCGCTCGGAGGCTTCAATGGCAGCGATGGTGCCGCTGCCGCCCTCCATGATGTCCCGGAGCCGGTCGGCTTCGGGGTCTGCGCCCTTGCGGATGATACCGCCTTCCCGGACGGTCAGGGGCGGCTCGTCCACGATGGTGCTCTCGATCAGGTCGGCGCAGTCCGTCAGCGGATCGATGGCCTGTTCCAGTTTTTGAAGCAAAGGCGCGCCGCAGCCTTGCAGCTGCCGCTTCACCTCCGGCAGGGCCCGGAAGCCCCGGGCAAGGCCCAGCAAATCCCGGCAGTTGACGGTTCCGGTGACAATTCTCGTCATGACCCGCTCCAAATCCGTCACATCCCGCAGGGCTTCTTCCAATTCGCCCCGGAGAATTACATTGTCCACAAGATCCTCCACCGCGGCGTGGCGGCGGGTGATTTCCACCGGGTCCAGCAGGGGCTTTTCCAGCCACGAGCGCAGCAGCCGCCCGCCCATGGCGGTGTGGGTCTTGTCCAGGACCCACAGAAGCGTCCCCTTTTTCTCCTTGGAACGCATGGTCTCCGTCAGCTCCAGATTCCGCCGGGCGTCCAAGTCCAGTTCCATGAACTTTCCTGTGGTGTAATATTGCAGTTGGCGGATGTGGGCCAGGTCATTTTTTTGCAGGGTCAAAAGCGTTTGCAGCAGCGCGCCGCTGGCAATGATTGCGGCGGGCATTCCCGCTAACCCTAACTGGGCAAGGCTCTGCTGAAAATGGGTTTCCAGCAGTTCTTCGCATTTTTCCAGGCTAAACAGTTCGCTTTTTCCCTCGTCCACGCAGCAGTTTAAGCGGCGGAAAATTGCGTCCTCAATGGGTTCGCAGTCCACGCCTGTACCGTAGCGCAGCACCTCGCTGGGAGAAAACCGGCCCAGCTCTGAGGCCACATTCTGGGCGTCACCGCAGACCGTGGCGAAAAACGCGCCGGTGGACACATCGCAGAAGGCAAGGCCAAACTTGCCGCCCTCGCCGTAGACGCAGCCCATGTAATTATTCTTGTTCTCGTCCAGCATGCAGCTTTCCGTCACGGTGCCGGGGGTGACGATGCGGGTGATATCCCGCTCCACCAGCCCCTTGGCAAGAGCAGGGTCTTCCATCTGCTCGCAGATGGCGACCTTATAGCCCTTCTGCACCAGCCGCGCGATGTAGGAGTCCACGCTGTGATAGGGCACGCCGCACATGGGCGTCTGCTCTTCCTTGGGCTTACTCCGGTCCCGGCTGGTCAGGGTTAAGTCCAGTTCCCGGGCTGCCAGCTTGGCGTCCTCGTTGAACATTTCGTAGAAGTCGCCCAACCGGAAAAACAGGATGCAGTCCTGATTTTGCTCTTTGATTTGCTGATACTGCCGCTGCATGGGCGTCAGTTCCTTTTCAGGCTTTGCCATAATTCGATTCCTCTTCTGTTATTTCTGGTACACAACCTCAAAATATTCGCAGACGCATTCCATGTCTTCACTAAATTCGATACCGGCATCTTCCCGACACTCCCGGGTGAATAGCTCCCGGTGGGCGTTTTTCCACCATGTCAAGGACTTGTCGCCCTCGCCTTCAATGAAGGCGTATTCCTCGGAAATGTCCCGGAATCTGGTGATTTCCACCTTGGAAATTCTGGTGATGCAGCGGGGAAGTCCCTGACTGTCGAGAATGACGGAATACTGTCCCACCTGCGGGAGAGGTTCGTTTTCCAGTTCATACAGACAGCGCAGTCCCGTGGTGGCTCGTTTGTCCCCCCGCAGCAGAGCGGCGAGAATTTCATCCGCCTGTTCGGGGTAGCCGTAATAATAGGCGTCGTATTCGGGGATATCCAGCCCGGATTCCCGGACAAAGCGGTCAATGGTATTCTCCGCTGCCAGGCTCCAGGTGGTAGCTCCGGTGATGGTGAGATAGCGGTAGGCGCCGATCAGGTCATCACTGCCAGCAAAGCGCACCAGCCGTCCGCCCTCCGTCCGGGCGGTGAGCATATCCTTGTCCCGTCCGTCCACCAGACAGCGCAGCTGTTTTCCAATATAACTACCGTGAATTTCCTCGGAAATGGCGTTCTGCACCGTGCACAGCTTATCAAACCGGCGGTTTTTCTCCTCCTTGGGGGTGGGGTCGTCCATGGAAGCGGCAGGGGTGCCGGGGCGGGGGGAGAAGATGAAGGTGAACAGGCTGTCGTAGTGCACCTGCTGGATCAGGCTGATGGTTTCCTCAAATTCTTCCTCCGTCTCCCCGGGGAAGCCCACGATGACGTCTGAGGTCAAAACCAGATCGGGCATGACCTGTTTGGCATAGTTTACCTTATTTAGATAGGTTTCCCGGTCATAGTGCCGGTTCATGGCCTTCAGCACCCGGCTGGAGCCGGACTGGAAGGGCAGGTGCAGCTGTTTGGCGATTTTGGGGTACTTCGCCATGGTGTCAAAGAGCTTGGTGGACGCGTCTCTGGGGTGGCTGGTCATGAAGCGGATGAGAAAATCCCCGGGAATCTGGGCGATGGCCTCCAAAAGGTCGGCAAAATCCTTCCCCTGGGGCAGGTCTTTTCCGTAGGAGTTGACGTTCTGACCCAGAAGGGTGATTTCTTTTGCGCCGCCCTCGATGAGACAGCGGCATTCCGCCAGAATGTCCTCAAACTTGCGGCTCCGCTCCCGGCCCCGGACGTAGGGAACAATGCAGTAGGTGCAGAAATTGTTGCAGCCGTACATGATGGACACCCAGGCCTTCAGCTGGGAGTCCCGCACCTGGGGGATGCCCTCGGCGATGGAGCCGGGCTCGTCGGTGATGAAAAACTGCCGCTTTTTCCCGCTGAGCACGTTCCACAGAATTTCCGGGAACTGCCACAGGTGGTGGGTGGAGAACACCCCGTCCACATGGGGGTAGCTCTTTTTGATCCGGTCAGACACCTTGGTTTCCCCTGCCATGCAGCCGCACAGGAAGATTTTCTGCTCCGGATGGCGGCGCTTGGCGTGGGTCAGGGCGCCCAGGTTGCCGAAAACCCGCTGCTCGGCGTGCTCCCGGATGGCGCAGGTGTTCATAATGACCACGTCGGCCCCCTCGGCCTCGTTGCCCATGGCGTAACCGCTCTGGGCCAGGTAGCCCCGGAGCTTTTCGGAGTCGGCCTCGTTCTGCTGGCAGCCGTAGGTCTCCACATAGGCCACGGGGGTGACGCCTTTTTCCTGCCAGTAGGCGGCGATTTTATCACAGCAGGCAAACTGGATATCCAGCTGTTCCTGAGAAATCACGGTGGTTTTGGTATTCATAAGCGGCTCCTTTGCGGATAATATCTCAACTATAAATAATACCATTTTTCGGTGGAGTTTGCAAGTGCGCAAATCAGGAAAATACGGATTCCCAATGGTCCTTGTGTTTGCGCTTGCTTTGTGATAAAATGAAGCGAAACCCACCCGCGAACCGGAGCGCCAGGAGGAACAGAAATGTCATCATTATTTCGATCCACATTAAATACCCGACCGTTACCCACCGGAGATATGCGTTTCATCAGAAGCGACTGCCCTGAAAAACTGACGGACGAAGAAGTGGAATGGCTGCTGAAAAACCACGTTACCACGGTGGTAGATCTGCGGGAAAAGAAAGAATATGAGCGAAAACCCTGCCGCCTGGAGACAGAAGCTGGCTTCACGTTTTATCATATGCCGGTCACCGGCGGAGGCGACACGCCCAGATCCCCCGAGGAAGTGGCGTCTGCTTATCTGGGAATGCTGGATACCCAGATGGACCGGATTATTCAAACGATTCTGGAGGCGAAAAGCAATGTTCTGTACTTCTGCGGAGCGGGAAAAGATCGGACAGGCGTGGTATCAGCCATCATTCTGAAGAAGCTGGGGTTTGACGACCGGACCATTCTGGATGATTATATGAAAACGAAAGAAAATTTGCTCGATTTTCTGACAAATTATGTTCAGGAGCATCCGCAGGTGGATATCAACACCATCCTGCCAAACGAGAATAATATCAAAAAGGTTTTGGATGCCCTTTCGTGAGGGCGCGCTTCGATATTGTATAGCCCCCGTAAGCGCGATAAGGCAAAAGGCGTGACCACCATGGTCACGCCTTTATGCTTCCTCAATAAACTGAAACCGTGGCCCGTGGTAGCCGTCCCGGTCTACCACTTCCTCCCACATGGAAGCCGGCCGAACCCACAGGCCGTGCTCCCCATATAGAGCGCGGTACACCACCATTGGCTCCATGGTTTCCGAATGGTTTGCCACGCCGATGACCTCGTACAGATTTCCCTTAAAATGTCGGTACTTTCCGGGCTTGATTTCCATAGAATTACCTCCAAAAGAAGCACGCCGGGGATTGCTCCCCGGCGCGTTATTGTATTAACCGGTAGGCACGCTGCCCCGGGTGGACAGCTCCAGTACCGCGTTGGTATCAAACAGCCCGGAGAACATACTGGACTTGTGCTGCATATTCTCGCCGGTGACCATGAGGCGGTTCTGCCGGACGTAGGTATCGTTGACCTCGGTGTAGGGGGTGGCGTCGTTGGAGATGAAGTAACGGAAGCCGCTGGTGTACATCACCTGGAAGGCGTTGCTGTTAGCTCCGTACTCCGTCAGACGGCTCATCTGGGCAAACACGAAGGTGTCCACAGGGCCGATGACATTGACCACCTGAGAAGTCCAGCTCTGCATATCCGCCTGAATCTGGGCAACACTGAGCTTACCGTAGGCATCGTTCTTATAGGTGAAGCAGGCGATGGTGTAGCCCTTGTCCCGCAGGGCGTTGGCAATCTCCTTGGCCCCGGCTACCTGCTCGTCGTAATACTGCTGACTGACGGTGCTGATGTAGGAGGTGTTGCAGCGGTAGCCGAAGACACCCTCGTGACCGGTGACGGCCAGAATGGCCCGGGCGCCCCGGTAGCAGAAGTCGGGATGCTCGGCAATGAAGTCCTCCAGAATGGGCACGAAGTCATAGTTACCTACCAGTGTCTGACCGGAGGCGTCGATGTACTCCGCCTTGATGTCGCCGTTTCCGTCGATGACCAGCTTGTTGGCGAAGCCGTCGCCCTTGGCATCGGCCTTGTGGTCGCCGTCGCTGTCCACCATGTACTCAAAGTAGTTGACCATGGTCTCGGTGAGCATCACAGGCTTCTTGCCCTCGGGCAGGAGAATGGGGTCCACCATGAACTTCTGATTGCCGTCCAGATCGGTGTTGGCGGCAATGAAGCTACCAAAGTCCACCAGCACATAGCCGTTGTTGTACAGCTGGTTCAGAATCTTAGAGAATTCGCCGGTGGTGACGAAGTTCTTGTTGTATTTACCGCCCAGTTCCGCGTCCTGCTTGGCCCGGGTCATGTCCTCGATGAGGACGTGGAAGCTCAGGTTGGGGATCAGGGTGGGGTCCTTGTATTCCACCAGAGAATTCTTGGCAGTCTCATACTCGGCCCGCTTGGCGGCCACCTCCGGGTGCTGGGTCAGGTCGCCGATGGATTCCAGCTTTTCGATGGCCTTGTCGTAGTCATAGCCCGCGGCCAGAACCTCGGCCTCCTCCATGATCCGCTCGCCCTGAGCGGCCAGCTGCTCCGCCTGGGAGATGGAGGCATCCAGCTGGCTCTGCTGGTTCTTTT
>JALFXH010000137.1 GCA_022786965.1 Clostridiales bacterium | reverse complement strand
GATGCCCTGATCGATGTTTTCAAATACACTGGTTTTCAGCCGGTTCAGCAAGCCGTGGGTGGAGTACCCAAAGCAGCACCAGTACAGCAGGAAAGCCGTCAGGCTGTAGCCGCAGATGGAGTAGTCCAGAAGATTGAACATACTCACACCCGGCAGGTACAGGAACACCGCGTTCACCGCTACAATAATCAGTATTCCGGTAATCACATAAAGGAACTGCGCTCTGTATTCCCGGGGAACTCTGCACATTTTCACGATCAGCAGAGTCAGTACCACCACGACCAATATATAGGTATAGAGCAGGTGCATCCAGTAAAGAGGGGCTTCATCTGGTAGGCGTACCGGGCGATCACCGTGTCCCTGCGCACATACCCCAACGCCACCTCGCAGAAGGGATTGATGGCGAAGATTGCGACCTCAAAGGTGGCATACAGCGCGGCCAGACGAAGGGCTGCCCGGGAAAGATCCGTGAATTTGTTTTTCGTAAAAAAGACCGTGAAAATCAGCAGGCACACCAGCATAAAATCGATGCTGACAAAATAGATGCTGGACATCGCCGACACGCAGAAGTAGTCCCCGCTCAGAATACTGATCAGATAACTGATATCCACCACAGCCGCGCCGACGCAGGCAAGGCCCAGATACCGTCCTGTGGCCTTGCTCTTTTGAATGGATTTTATGGCCAGCACTACGTCCGTAATCGCGATGACAATGGAGGCCAGAATATAGACTTCCAGGAGCGTCTGATTCATACTGCCTTATCCTTCCTGTGCATCCGCCGCCGGGGAGGGAAGCCGAATTCCTCTCCGAATCTCTCTTCTGTGTACTACCTACAGTATATCGGCTCTATGTGCAAAAATCAACGAAAAATTACACAAGCAAGCATATTTTTTCTGAATAGTACGAATAGTAAACGGCGCCGGCCTCTTCTCCGCTGTCGCTTTCTTCGAAAGCGTTTTGGCGTGCGATGACAATGCCGGATTTATACCGTCAGATTCTGAATCCACTTGCCCTGCTTCAGCATGAACGCGCCGATGGCGCACTTGATGAGGTAGGTGGACAGGCAGATGGAGAACAGGGGTACAATGGAAAGATTGGTAAACCGGCTCAGGCAGAAAGCAACCGGCACGCAGACCACCCAGGTAAAGCAGCTGTCAAACAGGAAGGTGACAAAGGTCTGACCGCCGGAACGCAGGGTGAAGTAGGTGGCGTTGACGTAGGCGTCAAAGGGCATGAACACGGCGTTGACGCAGATCAGCGCGGTTGCCAGATGCCGCACGGCGTCGGTGGTGTTGTAAATTTGGGGGAACAGCCCGGAAATGGAGGCCATGAGCAGGCCGAAGAAGGCCCCGGAGCTGACGGACAGGGTCAGCAGCTTCCTGTTGGAATCCCGCACCTCCGGTTCCGTCCGGCCCGCCCCCAGCATTTGGCCCATGATGATGCCCACGGCGTTGCCCAGAGACAGGAACACCACGCTGGCCAGATTGAACAGGGTGGAGGAAATGTTCATGGCGGGCACCACATCCAGACCGCAGGTGGAGTAGCACTGGTTCATGAAGGCCATGCCGCTGGACCACAGCGCCTCGTTGACCAGCAATGGCATCCCCTTGACGATAATGGTTTTCAGCAGCTTTCCCGGCAAGTACAGGCTGCGGTAGGCCCCCACGATGAAGGGATTGCGCCGGTGGTTGAGGTGCACCCACCCGGCGAGAATCGCCAGCTCCACATACCGGGAAATGACGGTGGCGAGAGCCGCGCCCTCCACGCCCATTTTCGGCGCGCCGAAATGGCCGAAGATCAGCACATAGTTGAGACACAGGTTTACCAGCACGGCGGCGATGCCTGCCAGCATGGGAAGGAAGGTGTTGCCGCATTCCTTCAGGGTGCTGGCGTAGGCGTTGGCGATGGCGAAGGGCAGGAAGCCCCAGAGCATAATGGCCAGGTATTTCAGGCCGTATTCCAGTGCTCCCGCCGCCGTGGCGGCGTCACCCTCGCCGGTGAGGTACAGCCCAATGAGGGTGCTGCCCTTCAGGGCGAAAAGGGTTCCCCCCAGCAGCCCCAGCAGCACACAGATCAGGAATTTGAACCGGAAGGTGTAGCGCACGCCCTCGGTGTCATGGGAGCCATGAAACTGGGCAGTAAAAATACCGGCGCCGGAGCTGGCACCGAAAATACACAGATTAAAAACAAAAATCAGGCCGTTGACGATGGACACGCCGCTCATGGGAATGGTGCCCACCTGACCGACCATGATGTTGTCTAGCAAAGAAACAAAGTTTGTGATGCCGTTCTGGATGATAATGGGCACGGCAATCCCAAGGACACGGCGGTAAAACGCCCTGTCGCCGATGTAACGATGGAACATAGATACCCCTTAAAAACTCGTAGGGGACGGCCTCCGGACGTCCCGGCGGTGAACCGCAACGATTCGCACGAAACTCCGGCGAATACGCAGCTGGTACTGCCGGGGCGTCGAGGACGCCGCCCCCTACGGAATCAGAAAACGCTTTACAGCTCTTCGCCGCCGATAAACACCCGCTTTTCGGAGTAATCGGGGGCGCAGATGAGGAAGTCAGCCAGCTTGCCCTCCTCAATGGAGCCGATCTGATCCTGCACGCCCAGAGCCTTGGCGGGGTTGTAAGTCGCGGCCCGGACAGCCTCCTCCTCGGGGACGTTCCAGTGCAGGACGTTGGTCAGGCACTGCCAGAGGTTCGCGGCGGAGCAGGCAATGGTGCCGTCGGCCAGACGGGCAACGCCGTCCCGGAGCCAGGCGTCCTGACCGCCCAGTTCGAACTTGCTGCCCTCAGGCAGACCGGCGCAGCGGCCGGAGTCGGAGACCAGAATCATCCGGTTCTTGAACATGGTAAAGGCCAGCCGGACGGAGGCGGGGTGGATGTGGTAGCCGTCACAGATGATCTCCGCCTGGACGTTGGGGTTCTCCACAGCGGCGGGAATCACACCGGGGTTCCGGTGGTGAATGCCGGGCATGGCGTTGTACAGGTGGGTCAGGTGGGTCACGCCGGCGTCCACTGCGGCACGGGCGTGATCATAGTCGGAATCGGTGTGGGCGATGGACACGGTGCACAGCTTGCTGGCCTTCTCCACGAATTCCGCCGCACCGGGCAGCTCGGGAGCGATGTCCACGATCCGCACCAGACCGTCACAGCCCTCGTACAGCGCCTGGAAGCCCTCAAAATCCGGCTCCTTCAGGTAGTCGGGATTCTGGGCGCCCCGCTTCTTGTAGGAGAAGTAGGGGCCTTCCATCTGGATGCCCATGAGCCGGGCGTGGCCCGCGGGGGCTTCGGCCTTCAGCTGCTTTGCGGTGGCGAAGGCCTTCGCTAGCACGTCGTAGGGGAGCGTCATGGAGGCGGGGGCGAAGGAGGTGACGCCGCAGGAAGCGTAGTAGGCGGCCATCTTTTTCAGACCCTCATAGTCGCCGTCGGAGAAGTCCGCGCCGGAGTTGCCGTGGCTGTGGACATCCACCAGACCGGGGATGACGGTAGCGCCATTCAGATCAACGGCATCGGCGGGAACGGACTCGGGCAGCACCGCGCCGAACCGACCGTCCTTGACTTCAAAGGCGCCGGTGACAAACCGGAAATCAGAGGTAAAGATTCTGGCGTTTTTATAGAACATAGGAAAATCTCCTTTACAGTATACTTGCAGAAATATTGTATCACGAACCGGCAAAAAAAGCAATCCGCTTTGCCGGAAAAGTTCCATTCTGAAAAGATATCGTAGAAAACGGTTGTTATTTTCAGAATGCCTTGATATAATGGGGTGCAATGAAACGAAGGAAAGAAAGAGGTGGCGAAATGAAGATTTCCAAGATGGCGTCAGCACTATTCGCCGTTGTGGGAGCCGTGCTGCTGGTGGGCTCCATTGTCACAAGTTTTGTGGCGCTGAACAGTCCCACCAGGGCTGTCAAGCCCACGCAGGAAGCAAACGACTTTGCCCGGTCAGTGCTGGGTGCGCTGGAAGACGGCGATTTTACCGCCGTGGAAGGGTATCTCTACGGAAAGCCCTCTCTGGGCATTGACCGGGAGCCTGCCGCGGAGGAAGGAAAGCTGATCTGGAACGCTTATCGGGACAGCATTGCCGTAACCACAGACGAAAACTGTTACGGTGAGGGAACAAACATTTATCAGACCGCTCAGGTAACATACATGGATATCACGCAAACCCTGTCGCAGTTGGATAATCGGGCCGGGGAGCTGTTAAAGGAAAAGCTGGATGCCCAGGAGGATCCTGCTGCACTGCTGGGGGAAGATGGACAGATTCCCGAGAAGCTCAGAGAGGAGCTCCGGAGGCAGGCTCTGGGGGAAGCGCTGGCGAAGCCGGAAACCGTGACTGCCCAGATCACCTTCCAGCTCATTGAGAAGGACGCTCAGTGGTGGGCGCTGCCGGATCAGGCCATGCTGGACATTTTGTCCGGCGGACTGGGTTAAGGAGGGGACAGCCATGGGATACAAGCCGAAATACGCTGCCAGCTCCAGAAAACGGGAACCGGATGTGATTCGCACAAAACCGGAACCGGAAAAAAAGCCCGCTCCTCCGAAGAAGACCCAGAGCAAGGCGGGACGGATTATTAGGATTATTCTGACGGTGATTCTGGTGCCGTTATGCACCCTCGCCACGGGGAAGCTGCTTATGGACATGGCCCAGACCGTGGGCAGGCCTAAGACCGCCCCGTCAGCGAAAATCAAAAGCATCACAAGCATGACGGTTCTGGACGATTTCGATGCCTACGTTGAGAAAGCCATGTCTCAAGCGGACAGCGGCCTGAAGGTGAGTCATCTGGGCCTCACGGAACAGACGGAACCCACCGAGGAAGAGACGGAGCCGGTGCGGGAGCACTATACCATCCCCGATGACGCGCTGGTGGCCCCCAAGCCCAACCCGTCCTGCTATGGGCAGGTGGACAGCCCGGCGGAGATGGAGCCCATCCTCAAGAAGGCCAAGTGGATTCTGGACGGTCAGAAGACCTATTTCCAGACGAACCAGCAGATCTATGAGGACAGCTACGTCCGCTATTATCTGGACGACAGCATTTTTGCCGTGACCTGGCAGGAGGTCCACGATGATTCCGTGTACACCTTCTCCGAGATCAAGGTGGAGGACGCCTCCCAGTTCCGCCGGCATCTGGCGGACGGAAAGTATGGCTCCGATACCCAGTACCTGACCACGGAAATGGCGGAAACCGTCAACGCGGTGGTGGCCTCCGCCGGCGACTTCTACCGCTTCCGCAACTTTGGCGCGGTGGTCTATCAGGGGGAGGCCCGGCGGGTGGAGGGCACCTATGCCGAAACCTGCTACATCGACCGTAACGGCGATATGCACTTCACCCGTGGCGGCGAGGTTCTGACCCCCCAGGACGTGCAGAATTTTGTTGACGAGAATGACATCAATTTCAGCCTTGCCTTCGGCCCCATTCTGGTGGACAATTACGAGCTTGTGGAGCACACCTGGTACGGCGTTGGGGAAATTACGGAAGGCTACGCCCGGGCGGCCCTGTGCCAGATGGACAGCCTGCACTACATTGTTGTGACAGCCAACACCACCGGCCCTCACCAATCCATTCCCACGGTTGCTCAGTTTGCCAAGAATATCGCCGCCACCGGCTGCCGGATGGCCTACTGTCTGGACGGCGGTCAGACGGCTTCCATCGTCATGAATAACGACCTGGTGAACCGCCCGGTGTACGGCCAGCAGCGGAAAATCAGCGACATCATCTACTTTGCAACGGCGGTACCGGAGGGAGGTACGGACAATGGATAAAATCGCGTTCTACAGCGGCAGCACTGCCGTTTACTGGAACTCCGTGATTCTGACCCTGGCGGCAGCCACGGCCATCTGCTTCTTTCTGGCCTTCTATCTGGGGAAAAGCGGCAATGCCGCGGCAGGCTTCGCGGTGGTGCCGGTGAGCATCGTGCTGAGTCTGGTATTGGCCCGGTTCTTCCACTGGTACTGCCAGAGCGACAGCTATACCGGCTTTTCCGCAGCTATGACCAATTACGCCGAAGGCGGCTATGCCCTGATGGGCGTATTCCTGGGCTGCATATTGGCGGCGGTGATCACCAGAATTGTCTGCCTTCACCGGAATCTGCCGGAAATGCTGGACGCCATGTCCATTGCGGCCTGCGCCGGCATGGCGGTGGGGCGGCTCAGCGCCCTGTTCAACGCCTCCGACCGGGGGCAGGTGCTTACGCATTTCCGCAGCCTGCCCATTGCCTATCCTGTCAATAACGCAGTGTCCGGAGCAGTGGAATACCGGCTGGCTACCTTTGCCATGCAATCCATGGTTGCGCTGGTCCTGTTCATCGGTCTGACGGTGTTTTACAACAAGGGCCAGAAACGGGGGAAGCTGCGAGACGGCGATACCTGCCTGATATTCCTGCTGTTCTACGGCGCGTCTCAGGTGGTGCTGGACAGCACCCGGTACGACTCCCTGTTCTTCCGCAGCAACGGCTTTGTCAGCGTGGTGCAGGTGCTGGGAGCGGTGGCGCTGGTGCTGGCGATGATCCTGTTCTCCCGGCGGATGGTAAAGGCACGGGGCTTCCGGGCGTGGCAGATTTTCCTGTGGCTGCTCATCGGCATTGCCATCGCCGGGGCGGGGTATATGGAATACTACGTCCAGCGCCGGGGCAACGAGGCTCTGTTTGCCTACAGCGTCATGAGCGGCTGCCTGCTTTTTGTGATTTTGCTGACCCTGCTGATTCGGGGTCTGGCGGTGAGCGTGGAGAAAAAGTACCATGGAACTGACGATTAACGGAAATCCTTATCAGGTTCTGCGCCTGCTGGGGAAGGGAAAGGGCGGCTATTCCTACCTTGTGACGGACGGCGAAAGCCAGTACGTCATCAAGCAGATTCACCATGAGCCCTGCAACTACTATCAGTTCGGCGATAAGCTGGCCTCGGAGCTGCGGGACTATGAACGGCTGAAGAATATCGGCATCCCCATGCCGAAGCTGCTGGGTGTGGACCGGGAACAGGAGCGGATTCTGAAGGAATATATCCCCGGCGATACCATTGACCGCTATGTGCTGGAAGACCGGATGGAGGATGGCTTCTACTGGCAGCTGGAGGATATGTGCAGGCTGCTGTATCCGGCGAACACCAACATCGACTATTTCCCCACAAATTTTGTGGTTTTCAATGGAAAGCTCTACTATGTGGACTACGAGTGCAACGATTATATGCCGGAATGGAACTATGAAAACTGGGGAAGCCAGTACTGGTGGAAGTCCCCGGCGTTTCTGGAACGGTTTCATAAATAAACCGGTGCTTCCGCGGTGCGATCCGGAGAATAGATGAGCGCGCCGCCAAATGTAAACATTCTGTGTTACCGGTTGCAATCGAAGGGAAAACGTGATAAACTGAACCGATTGATTGCCCCTGATGCAGGGAGAAATGAGGATTTTTATGGCAAAATGCAAGTATTGTCAGGCCGAGCTGCCGGAAAACACCACGGTGTGTCCCGCCTGCGGCAAGGATAACAAGGAAGAAAAGAAAATGAGCCCCGGTAAGGTCGCGCTGGTGGTTGCCGCCGTGGTGGTGCTGGCGGCGCTGGTTGTGGCGCTGGTATATGCCGGAATGAATGTGGCTGTCACGTCGGAGGAGCAGACGGAGGCTGTGGCGGAGACGGTTCCCGCCACCGTTCCCGCCGACGGCAACCCGGATGACGAAACCGCCAAGGGCACCTACACCGCCTCCGATGCCGAGGTCATCGCCGCGAAGGACACGGTGGTGGCCAAGGTGGGGGACAAGACCCTGACCAACAGCCAGCTGCAGATGTTCTACTGGACGGAGGTTCGCAACTTCCTGAGTAGCTACGGCGCATATGCTTCCATGCTGGGACTGGATACCACCAAGCCCCTGGATGCGCAGACCTGCGCGATAGCGGATACCTCCTGTACCTGGCAGCAGTTCTTCCTGGCCAGCGCCCTGAACACCTGGCGCAACTATCAGGCCACTGCCGCCGAAGCGGAAAAGAACAATTACCAGCTGGACGCGGAAATGCGCTCCCAGCTGGATGCCGCCGCGGAGAATCTGGAAATGACGGCGCAGATGTACGGCTTTGAAAGCGCGCAGGCGCTGCTGAAGAGCGACGTCGGCCCCGGCGCGGATCTGGAGGATTACCAGCACTTCCTGGACCTGTACTACACCGGCAGTATGTATTTCTCCGACCTGTGTGAGAAGGACACGCCCACCGATCAGGAGGTGGAGGACTACTTCACCGCCAACGAGGAGGCCTATGCCGCCAATGGCCTGACCAGAGACAATAAGACCGTGGACGTGCGCCATGTGCTGATCATGCCCGAGGGGGCCACCAGCGAGAATATCCGCAGCGAGACCTTTGAGGACGCGGCGTGGGAGAGCAGCCGCCAGAAAGCCGAGGAACTGCTTGCCCAGTTTGAGCAGGGCGACAAGAGCGAGGAGAGCTTCTCTGAGCTTGCCAAGGCCCACTCCCAGGACGGCTCCGCCTCCGACGGCGGCCTGTACACCGGGGTGCAGGAGGGGCAGATGGTGCAGGCCTTCAACGACTGGTGCTTTGACGACATCCGCCAGCCCGGCGATTACGGCCTGGTCAAGACGGAATTCGGCTACCATCTGATGTTCTTTGTGGACAGCCAGCCCGTCTGGAAGGAATCCGCGAAAAGCGATCTGATTTCCGCCCGGGCCAATGAAACGCTGAATGGAATTCTGCAGGCCTATCCCATGGAGGCGGAATTTGACAAGATTCTGCTGGGCTTTGTGGATCTGAACACCCAGTCGGAAGAGGCAGAAGCCCAGGAGCAGCCTGCCGCGGAGCCTGTGGAGGGGGATACCAAGGTCTGGATCATCGCGGGTGCTGCCGTCGTGCTGCTTGCAGCTGCCGCCTTTGGATTCCGTAAAAAAGAGGAAGAAATCTGATACAAAATGCGCTGCCCGGTTTCGGGCAGCGCATCATTCATTTCATGGGGCAGGTGTGGAGCAGTTCGGAGGACAGACGACGGAATTCCGCTCCGTCGGTGGTTTTGCGCATCTTCTTCCACAGTCTGTCGCTGCCTTCAAAACGGTCATGCAGGTGGGCCCAGTTTTCCTTCATTCGGAACAGGGCGTTGCGGCAGCTGGAGAATTCCACTTCATAGCGGTCCATCAGGGCATTCAGAAAGGCTTCCAGCGCAGTTCTGTTCGTGCCGCCGCTGAGCATTCCGGGATCGGCAACCAATCCCCGCCCGATCATCACCGCGTTGAGAGTGGGATACCGCTTTTCCAGCGCGCCTACATCGGAAAGGCAGCGAATATCTCCGTTATAGCACAGGGGATTTACGCTGTGCTCCATGGCGTAGGTGAACCATTCCTGGTGTATCTCACCCTCATAGAACTGCTTCCGCACCCGGGGATGGATGATCAATTCCCCCAGGGGGTATTGGTTATACAGCTCCAAAATATCGGCAAATTCCTCCGGATTTTCCAATCCAATCCGGGTTTTTACGGAAATTGGCAGGACAGAATCGGAAAACACGCGGTCGAAGAATCGGGCCAGTTCAGAGAGGTCCCGCAGCATTCCGCTGCCCTTACTCTTGGCAACCACCGTGCCGGAGGGACAGCCGATGTTCAGATTGATCTGCCCATATCCCAAGTCCCGCAGGACCTCCGCCGCCCAGAGAAAATCTCCGGGGTCTTTGGTCAGCACCTGGGGCACGGCGCAAAAGGACTCGCTGTCCGCCTTCGGCAGCTCCCGGATTTCTCTGGAAGTCAGCGCCCGGTGGACGGTAGGGGAGAAGAAGGGCATATAGTAGCGGTTTACGCCGCCGAAAAACCGATGGTGCTCCCGACGATAGACGCTGTCCGTCAGCCCCTCCATGGGGGCGAAATAGTAGTTCATAGATTGCGTAATTTAACCAATTTGTAGGGCGGGGTCATGACCCCGCCGATCAGGCTGGTCTTATGCCTTGCGTTCGCCTAACAGGAATAGTCTGGATGTCAGTCCACCGAACACCCTTCATCGTAGGCTTCGGGAAATCGATACCGGGTCGGCGGGGTCATGACCCCGCCCTACGCAGCATCTCCATCTGGAGCAGTCCCTGGTCGAGGGGCCCAGAGGATGTGGGATACCCACCCAGCGTTCGTAACGCATTGTCAGCGGCCACTGGCCGCTAGATTTCGGAAATCACGGGCAGAATCATGGGATTGCGCTTGGTGGACTTGTACAGATAGCCGCTCAGGTCGTTCTTGATGGTGGACTTGATGGCGGACCAGTCCCGGATGTTCTTGCGCTGGCAGCGCTCGATGGCTTCCGTGGCAACCTCCTGCAGAGCTTCCATCAGCTGCTCGGATTCCTTGACGTAGATGAAGCCCCTGGTGATGATGTCCGGCCCGGTGATGATGCTGCCGTCCTCGGCGCTGAGGTTCACGCAGACCACAATCATGCCGTCCTCGGCCAGGTGCTTCCGGTCCCGCAGTACCACGCTGCCCACATCGCCTACGCCGGTGCCGTCCACAAAGACCTTGCCGGCGGTGACAGTACCCTTGAGCTTGCAGCTCTTGGCTGTCAGCTCAAACACGGAGCCGATTTCCCCGATGAAGATGTTCTTGGGGTTCATGCCCATGGTCTGGGCCAGTTTGCTGTGAATCTGAAGGTGCCGCTGCTCGCCGTGAATGGGGATGAAGAACCGGGGCTTTACCAGACCGTGAACGATCTTCAGCTCTTCCTGACAGGCGTGGCCGGAAACGTGCAGGCCCTCGCTCTTTTCGTAGACCACGTCGGCGCCCTTGCGGTACAATTCGTTAATGATCTTGGACACGGCCTTCTCGTTGCCGGGAATGGCAGAGGCGGAAATGATAATCCGGTCGCCGGCGGTGATCTCCACCTGCTTGTGGGTGTTGAAGGCCATCCGGTACAGGGCGGACATATTTTCGCCCTGAGAGCCGGTGGATACGATGACGATTTTGTTTTTGGGCAGGCTCTTGATGGAGGCCAGGTCTACAATGGTGCCCTGTTTCACCTTCAGATAGCCCAGCTCCTGAGCAACCTTCAGCATATTCTCCATGCTCCGGCCGGTGACGGCAACCTTGCGCCCGTGACGTTGAGCCGTGGCCACGATGGACTGGATGCGGTGCATATTGGAGGCGAAGGTGGTGACGATGATCCGCTGGTCGCAGTTGCGGAACTGCCGCTCCAGGCTTTCCGCCACCAGGTTTTCGCTGGGGGTGTAGCCGCTGCGCTCCACATTGGTGGAATCCGACAGCATGGCCAGCACGCCCTTGCTGCCCAGCTCGCCCAGCCGGGCCAGATCCATCATGCCGTCCTTGGCGGTGGGATCGATCTTAAAGTCGCCGGTCATGACCACGGTGCCCACGGGGGTGTGGATGGCAAAGGCCACGGCGTCGGCGATGGAGTGGTTTACATGGATAAACTCCACCTGAAAGCAGCCCGCCTTCACCACATCGCCGGGCTTGTGAGTGATGAGCTTGACCTTGTCCGCCAGCTTGTGCTCCTCCAGCTTCAGTTTAATCAGGCCGTTAGTCATGGCGGTGCCGTGGATGGGGCAGTTCACCTCCCGCATGGCGTAGGGGATGGAGCCGATGTGGTCCTCGTGACCGTGAGTGATGAAGAAGCCCCGCAGCTTCTTCTGGTTGGCCACCAAATAGGAAAAGTCCGGGATCACCAGATCCACGCCGTACATATCCTCCTCGGGAAAGCCCACGCCGCAGTCCACCACGATCATGTCCTTGCCGTATTCCAGCACGGTGATATTCTTGCCGATCTCGTCCAGACCGCCAAGAGGGATAATTTTCAGTTTTTCAGCCAAAACAATACTCCTTTCAATGTTCGCAAAGGGTTTCTTCGCGTCAAAATGTCCAAAATGGACGCAACAAGCAGGCAGCCGCATTCCGTAGGAAAAAGGCCCTGAATCGCCTTCTCGAAGGAAAACGCCTGCAATGATTTCCTGTTTTTCTTTTTTACACGCGTGTCATGCGTGCAGTTTGCTTCCGGTAAAAGCCCGACCCGGAAAGCGTCAACGATAGTATAACACAAAGTGACGCAAAAGTATACAGGAATTTATAAAGCCTTTTTTACGAAATCTCTGAAAAGTAGTTGCGGGATTTGGTGGGATTTGCTATAATAGAAGTCTATTATGGATTGCTATGCTTAAGGAGGCGGCGGTCAGGTGAACAGAAAGCTGGACAGGCTCTTAAAGCCCGGTATGGGCGTATACTTTTTCGTGATGGCGGCCTTCTGCGCGGCGGCGCTGCTGCAAGGCTACTATTGGCTGGCGGCGGTGGAGACCAGCGTCACCCTGGTGGTGTTTATGCTGTATGTGATGAACCGGAACCGCCGGGGAAGACAGCTGCAGCGCTATATCCAGTCCATGTCCAATACCCTGGAGGCAACCTCTCAGGGGGATAGTCCCTTGCCCGCGGTGCTCATCCGGCTGGGGGACGATGTGATTATCTGGGCCAATCATCGGTTCAGCGAGCTGACGGGCTACGCCGATACCATGATGGAGCAGCAGCTGGAGGAGGTACTGCCGGACTTCTCCCTGGACTGGCTGGAAGCCGGCAAGACGGAAAGTCCCCAGGACGCCACCCTGGGCCCCCGGCGCTACCGGGTCTACGGCACCACCGTCCGGGCGGAGGACAGCCGGGGCACCATGCTGGGGGTGCTGTATTTCAGCGACCTGACGGAGCTGTACCAGATCCGGGACGAATATATCCGCTCCCGGCCGGTGGTCTCCATCATTCTGATTGATAACTATGAGGAGCTGACCAAAAACCTGACGGAAAGCGCCATCTCCACCATGAATGCCAGACTCAACGATACCATCACCCAGTGGACGGACGGGTATCACGGCCTGCTGCGGAAGCTGGAGCGCAACCGCTTCCTGTTCGTTTTCGAAAAGCGGGACCTGCAGCGGGCGGTGGACGGTAAGTTTTCTCTGCTGGAAAGCATCCACGAAATCACCAGTCCCTCCGGACTTCCGGCATCCATCTCCATTGGTCTGGGTGTGGACGGCGGAAACTTTGAGGAGAGCTACGATTTCGCGGCCCTCAGCATTGAGATGGCCCTGAGCCGGGGCGGCGATCAGGCGGTGGTCAAGGACCGGTTCAATTTCAGCTTCTACGGCGGACGGAACCGGGAGGCAGATTACCGCAGCAAGGTCCGTTCCCGGGTCACCGCCAACTCCCTGATGGAGCTGATCGGCCAGAGCGGCCATGTGTTCGTCATGGGCCACAAAAACGCCGATCTGGACGCGGTGGGCGCTGCCATGGGCGTATGCTGCCTGTGCCGCAAAAAGGGCAAAAGGTTCAGCATCGTGGTGGATACGGAGAATAACGCCGCGCCAAAGCTGATTTCTCAGATTCAGGCGGAACCCCAGTACCGGGATACCTTCATTTCCGGTCAGGACGCCCTGCTGATGGCGGACAACCGCAGCATTCTGATTGTGGTGGATACCAACCGTCCGGATCAGGTGGAGTGTAAGCCATTGCTGGAAGCCATCACCAAGGTCTGCGTCATCGACCATCACCGCCGGGCGGCGGACTATATCAGTCCTGTGGTGGTCAATTTCCACGAGCCCTACGCCTCCTCCACGGCGGAGCTGGTGACGGAGCTGCTGCAGTACGCGGTGGAGAAGAACGATGTGCTGCCCATTGAGGCCAAGTCTCTGATGGCGGGCATCTGCCTGGACACCAAATTTTTCAATGTCCGCACCGGCGAGCGGACCTTTGAGGCCGCGGCGGCTCTGCGGCGGCTGGGGGCGGATACCACGGAGGTCAAGCTGTTGCTGCAAAACGACTTCCAGGATACCATGACCAAGTACCAGATAATCAAATCCGCGAGACTTTACCGGGACGAGATCGCCGTCGCGGCGCTGGATACCCCCACCAGCCGGATACTGGCGGCCCAGGCGGCGGATGAGCTGTTGAACATTTCCGGCATCACCGCGTCCTTTGTGCTGTACCCGGACGGCGATCAGGTCATTATTTCCGCCCGGAGCATCGGCTCTGCCAATGTGCAGATGATTCTGGAGCCTCTGGGCGGCGGCGGCAATACCGCCACAGCCGGCGCGCAGGTGAAGAATGCCGACGTCAAGGAGGTTCTTGACCGGCTGGTAGAATCCATCGACCGGTTCTATGAGGAATAAATAATAGAGTATCTATAATTAAGGAGATTGTATTATGAAAGTGATTTTGTTGCAGGACGTAAAGGGCAAGGGCAAGAAGGGCCAGATGATCGAGGTTTCCGACGGCTACGCCCGGAACTTCATGCTGCCCAAGAAAATGGCCATTGAAGCTACCCCCGATGCCATCAATACCATGCGAATGAACGACAAGGCCACCCAGGAGCGCATCGCCAGAGAGAAGGCGGAGGCTCTGGCTGTTTCCAAGCAGCTGCGGGAGCTGACCGTCACCGTCACCGCCAAGGGCGGCGGCAACGGCCGGCTGTTCGGCTCCATCACCAACGCGGAAATCGCCGAGGCGCTGGAAAAGAAGACCGGCATCAAGCTGGACAAGCGGAAGATCGTGCTGAACGAAACCATCAAGAACGTGGGCACCTACACCGTGACCTGCAAGCTGGGCTATGAGATTACCGCACCGCTGACGGTGAAGATTGAGGAAGCGTAAATCGTAGGGGACGGCCTCCGGACGTCCCGCGAAACAGTACATTCCTGCGGGGCGTCGGGGACGCCGCCCCCTACGGATAACGACTTTGGAAAGGAGGATTGGCATGGATGAAGAACTTTTGACCCGTCAGCCGCCCCAGTCCCTGGAAGCGGAGCAGGCGGTGCTGGGCTCCATTCTGATTGACAGCCGCTGCATCATGGAAGTGGTGGGGCTGGTGAAGCCGGAGGATTTCTATCTCCAGCAGAACCGGGAAATCTATGAAACCATCTACACCATGTTCAACTTCTCCCAGACCATCGACCCGGTGACGGTGCTGGATAAGCTGAAGGAGCTGGGTTACTACCACGACAATTCCCGGGACTACATTTTGCAGCTGATGGAGATTACTCCCACCGCTGCCAATGTGGTGCGCTACGCGAACATCGTCCGGGACAAGGCTATGCTGCGGGGGCTCAATCAGGCAGCTACGGATATCCACGAGATGGTGTCCGACGAGGTGGGCACCCCGGCGGAAATGCTGGAATCGGCGGAAAAGAAAATCTACGCTCTGCGCAAGGGCGAGCGGGGAGACAGCCTGGAGCACATCGGCACCACCCTGCACAAGGTCTTTGACCGATTGACGGAGCTGGCCCAGTCGGATTCCCTGATTCCCGGCCTTTCCACGGGCCTGCGGGACCTGGACACCAAGATCAACGGGTTAAATAAATCCGACCTTCTGCTGGTTGCTGCCCGGCCTGCCATGGGTAAGTCCGCCTTTGCCCTGAACATCGGGGTGAATGTGGCAAAAAAGTACAAGAAAACCGTGGCGATCTTCAATCTGGAAATGTCTCGGGAGCAGCTTGCCATGCGCCTTCTTGCCAATGAGAGTTTCGTGGAGCTGCAAAAGCTGGCCACCGGCAAACTCAGCGAGGAGGAGTGGACCAAGCTGTGCATGGCCTCCGCCGCCCTGAGCCAGACGGATATCCGCATTGACGACAACCCCTCCGTCACCGTGGCGGACATCAACGCCAAGTGCCGGCGGCTTGACAATCTGGGCCTGGTCATCATCGACTATTTGCAGCTGATGCAGGGTTCCGGCTATGGAAAGAACAATGAAAACCGTGTGGTGGTGGTGGGCGAAATTTCCCGAAGCCTGAAAATTATGGCGAAGGAACTGAATGTTCCGGTGATCTGCCTGAGCCAGCTGTCCCGTGCGGTGGAGAGCCGCACCGACAAGCGGCCCATCCTGTCCGACCTCCGGGAATCCGGCGCCATCGAGCAGGACGCGGACTCGGTGATGTTCCTGTACCGGGACGAATACTATCACGAAAACACGGAGGAAAAGGGAGTCGCCGAGTGCATTGTGGCGAAAAACCGTCACGGTGAAACCGGTGCGGTGAAGCTACAATGGATCGGACAGTACCAGACCTTCGCGGACCGGGAGTGGAAGCATGCAGAATAAACTGTTTCAGTTTATCCGGGAGCAGGGGCTGATTTCACCGGGAGACCGGGTTATCTGCGCGGTATCCGGCGGGGCGGACTCTGTGGCGCTGCTGTTTGCCCTGTACCTTTTGAAGGATAAATTGAAGATTCAGCTGGAAGCCGCCCATTTTAACCACCTGCTTCGCGGGGAAGAATCCCAACGGGATGAGCATTTCGTCCGGGACTTCTGTGCCCGCTATGATATCCCGCTCCATGTGGGCGAAGCCAGGGTGCAGCCCGGCAAGAAGGGGCTGGAAGCCGCTGCCCGGGATGCCAGATACGCGTTTTTGGGGACGCTGGAGGGCAAAATCGCCACTGCCCACACCGCGGACGACAACGCGGAGACGGTGCTGCTGCACCTGATCCGGGGCACCGGCCTGAAAGGGCTGGGGGGCATCGCGCCCCAGCGGGGGAAGCTGATCCGCCCTATGCTGAGCGTTACCCGGCAGGAGGTGGAAGCCTTTCTGACGGAGTGGAGCCTTCCGCATGTGGAGGACAGCTCCAACGATACCGACGCTTTTCTGCGAAACCGGATCCGCCATCATGTGATGCCGCTGCTGCGGGAGGAAAATCCGAAAATCGGGGAAAATCTTTCCAAAATGGCCCTGCGGCTGCGGATGGATGAAGAATACCTGACCCGGCAGAGCACCTTTGAGACCCCGCCGGATGTGCATGTGCTGCGGACACTTCCGAAAGCTCTGCGCAGCCGTGCGCTGGAAGGGTTTTTGAAGCAGAGCGGGGTTTTGGAACCGGAGGACGCCCATATTTCTCAGGCGGAAGCGCTGGTATTTTCGGAAAATCCCTCCGCAAGAGCGGCATTTCCCGGGGGCGTTACCATTTCCCGCAGCTATGATTATTTGACGGTTATTTCGGATACCGCGGACCTTGGCGAAACCACCTTGCCCTGTCCCGGCCGGACAGAAGTAGGAGGTTTTCGCGTGACCTGTGAACCGGCGGCGGAAATCCGAAATACCCCGGATACCTTTACGGTATGCCCGTCAGGGACGCTTACGCTGCGCTCCCGGCAGACGGGAGACGCGATACGGCTTCCCGCCGGCAGCAGGAGCCTGAAAAAGCTCCTGATTGACCGGAAAATCCCGGCTTCCCAGCGGGACGCGATCCCGGTGCTTTGCGATGACATTGGTCTTCTGGGAGTCTATTCCATCGGTGTAAATTTGGATCGGGCGGCGGATGCACTTCCCGCTGTGACGGTTCGTTTTGAAAAAATACGGGGGGAGAAACAGAATGGATAAGGATATTGAGCAGATTCTTCTGACGCAGGAGCAGATTCAGAATCGGATTCGGGAGTTGGGCCAGATTCTGACCGCCGAATATGCCGATAAAAACCCGGTGGTGGTGGGCGTCCTCAAGGGCGTGGTGGTGTTCTATGCCGATATGGTTCGGCAGATCAAGGCGCCCTGCCAGATGGACTTCATGTGGCTGTCCTCCTATTCCGGAGCCAACTCCACCGGTAAGATGCTGGTGCGCCAGGACGTGACCGCAGACATTCAGGGGCGGCATGTGTTGATTCTGGAGGACATTTTCGACACCGGCAATTCTCTGGAATTCACCGTAAATCATCTGAAGGAAAAGAACCCCGCCTCCATCAAAATCTGCACCCTGCTGGATAAGCCTGAGCGCCGCCGTCCCGGTGTGACGCTGCAGGCGGACTACGTGGGTTTTACCATTCCCAATGCCTTCGTGGTGGGCTATGGCCTGGACTACAACGAAAAATACCGGAATCTGCCCTATGTGGGCATCCTGAAGCCGGAAGTATATACAAAGTAAGGAGAACCCAATTGAAGAATCGTAGAATTATCCCGATGCTTGTGTATCTGGTGCTGCTTGTCGCGGTGTTTTCCTGGGCCAGCGGCCTGTTCACCCAAAGCCAGGATCAGATACCCTATTCCGAAGTGCTGAAGCTGTTCCGGAATCAGCAGGTCAAGTCCTTTGAGGTGGACGGCAGTGTGATCACCATGAACCTGCATGCGCCCTACGGCGGGCAGACCACGGTGACGGCCACCCTGGCGGATACCGACCGGTTCCGTACGGAAATGGAAGATACCCTGGAAGCCCAGTCGGAAAGCGGTGTGCTGGAATATTACCACTTCCGCCCGGAAAAGGCGGCGTCTGCCTATGACCTGATTCTGCCGCTGCTGATTGTGGGGCTGGTGCTGCTGTTTGTCTGGGGCTTTATGATGGGCCGGGCCAACAACAGCAATCCCCTGAATAATTTCGGCAAAGCCCGCACCGTTCTGGGGGTGCCCGACGGGAAGAAGGTCACCTTTGCGGATGTTGCCGGCGCGGACGAGGAAAAGGAAGAATTGCAGGAGGTTGTGGACTTCCTGAAAAACCCCGAAAAGTTCGCCGAGATTGGCGCCCGGATTCCCCACGGCCTGCTGCTGGTAGGTCCTCCCGGCACCGGCAAGACCCTGCTTGCCAGAGCGGTGGCAGGCGAGGCCGGGGTGCAGTTCCTGTCCATCTCCGGTTCCGACTTTGTGGAAATGTATGTGGGCGTGGGAGCCAGCCGTGTCCGGGACCTGTTTGAGCAGGCTAAGAAAATCGCCCCCGCCATCGTGTTCATCGACGAGATCGACGCGGTGGGCCGCAAGCGTGGCTCTGGTCTGGGCGGCGGACACGACGAAAAGGAGCAGACCCTGAACCAGCTGCTGGTGGAGATGGACGGTTTCTCCCGCACCGAGGGTGTCATTGTTCTGGCTGCCACCAACCGCCCGGACATTCTGGACCCGGCGTTGCTGCGGCCTGGTCGGTTTGACCGGCAGATTCAGGTGGGCCGCCCCGATGTGAAGGGCCGTGAGGACATCCTCAAGGTTCATGCCAAGGACAAGAAGCTGGATGCTTCCGTGAACCTGAAAACCGTTGCCCGCTCCACCGCCGGCTTCACCGGCGCGGATTTGAGTAACCTGCTGAACGAAGCTGCCATCCTGGCCGCCCGGGAAAGCCGCCCGGTGCTGAACATGGAGGATCTCAACGAGGCCCTGATGAAGATTACCGCCGGCCCCGCGAAAAAGAGCCGTGTCCAGACCCGGAAGGACTTGAAGGAGACTGCCATTCATGAGGCGGGCCACGCGGTTGCCATGTACCGCCTGCCCACCCATGACCCGGTGCGGCACATCACAATCATCCCCCGGGGCCAGTCTCTTGGCTCCACCTGGTCTCTGCCCCGGGACGATTCCTCCAACCTGACCCGGAACCAGATGTACGAGCAGATCATCTCTCTGCTGGGCGGACGGGTGGCGGAGGCCCTATTCATCGGCGACATCTCCGTGGGCGCGTCCAATGACATTGACCGGGCCACCAAATTGGCCCGGGATATGGTGGCCCGCTACGGCATGTGCGAGAAGCTGGGCACCGTCAGCTATCTGGACGGCGGCGAGGTCTTTATCGGACGGGACTACCAGACCACCAAGAGCTATTCGGAGAAGGTGGCGGGCACCATCGATGACGAGGTCAAGGCCCTGATTGACCGGGCCTACGCCCACTGCAAGAACATCCTGACGGAGAATGCCGACAAGCTCAACGCGGTTGTTGACTTCCTGATGGAGCACGAATCCATGACCGGCGAGCAGTTCGAGGCCATCATGGAGGGCAAAGCCGTGGGAGACGCATCCACCACCGCCATGTTCGACGGCTTTGAAGAGCCGGAAAAAAACGAAGAATAAGAATTGCGCCCCTGCCGGGTTTCCGGCAGGGGCATATTGGTTTTACGCAGCGATATTGTGCTTTATCTGAGTAATGCCTTCCCCTTTGGGGTGGTGCTCCGCGCAGCGAATCTGCAATGCCAATGATTGCCGGTGGCAATCATACCTCTATTCATTAAGGTGGCCGAGCGTAAGCGAGGTCGGAAGAGGCTCCTGCTTTCTTCGCCGAAACGCTGAAGAAGGGTTTATCTGTTACCGCCCTCTTCCGCCCCCTGCGGGGGCACCTTCCCCAAAGGGGAAGGCATTTTACTCAGATAAATTCCCCTTTTGCTGTGTAAAGCCGATATGAACATGATGTTATATGGCGTACAGCAGCACCGCGAAATATTGCAGCACCGCGCCGAGAACCACAAAAATGTGGAACACCGAGTGCATCCACTTTTTTGTCTTGCCCAGCCCATAGAGCACGGAGCCCACGGTGTAGGCGATACCGCCCAGGAGCAGCAGCAGAAAACCGGGAAGCCCCAGAGCCTCCATGGTCTGCTTCGCGAAGGGAATCACCGCCCAGCCCATGCCGATGTAGCAGATCATGGAAAAGACGCTGTACTTCTTGAGATCAATGGCCGTCAGCGTGCAGGCCAGAATCGCCAGCGCCCATTCGAAGCCGAACAGGCTCCAGCCCAGCGCCGGGTGCAGCGGACGAATGGCGGAAAGCACCACGGGGGTGTAGGTGCCGCAGATCAGAAAATAGATGGTGCAGTGATCGATGACCTGCATCACCTTCTTACTCATGCCGGGCTTTAGCCCGTGGTAGACGCTGGAGATGGTGAACATGGTGATGAAGGTTGTGCCGTAGATGGTACAGCTGACGATGCCGTAATAATTCTGATTCAGGGCTGCCTGGACAACGCAGGTCAGCAGCACGATGACACCTAAGCCCCCGCCCACGATGTGGGTGATCATGTTCATCAGTTCCTCGCCCCGAGAGTAGTCCGGCAGCCGCCGATCAGACAGTTTGGTTCGTTTCATAGCAACACCTCATTGAAAAACTGCTGCTAGCATACCATGATCTGGAGAAAAAGCTACCTACCGATGAAATTCTACGCTCTATCACGGGGAGAGAGCCCAATTCTACCGGCGGTAGAGTTGGATTTGGGGTTGACAAATGTGCGTCAATAGCATACAATAACCCCATTACGGCTGAGGTTGCGGAAATCATCAGTACCGGTTCGGTCAGGCAATTGCCGAATCAGAGGAAAGGGATTTTCGCCGAAGGTCATACCTGTTGCCGAGCGGGTATTTCCTGGGGCCGCGCAGAATATGCGCGGAACTGTCATCCAATGCCAATGGATGTTGCGCTGCCGGGAGAAACACAAACGTGTATCCCTGTGCGCACGGCACAGGGTTTTATTTTTTGGAAAGAGGTGGAGCTATGAAAAAGACACCGTTTTTAACACTGGACAAGGCGAAGGAAATCATCGCCCAGATTCCCACGCCCTTCCATATTTACGACGAGGCCGGTATCCGCGCCAATGCCCGGGCGCTGAAAAAGGCCTTTGCCTGGAACAAGGGCTACCGGGAGTATTTTGCCGTGAAGGCCACCCCAAATCCCTATATCATCCAGATTCTGAAGGAGGAGGGCTGCGGCTGCGACTGCGCCTCCTACGCGGAGCTCCTGCTTGCCCAGGCTGTGGGCTGCACCGGCCACGATGTGATGTTCTCCTCCAACGTGACCCCGGAGAAGGATATGCGAAAGGCTTATGAGATGGGGGCCTACATCAATCTGGACGACGCCACCCATGTGGAATTTCTGGCGAAAATTGCTGACGGCAAGGTGCCGGAGACGGTATGCCTGCGGTATAATCCCGGTGGCTCCTTCTCGCTGGGCAATACTATCATGGACATGCCCCGGGATGCCAAGTACGGCATGACGGAGGATCAGATGGCGGGCGCCATCCGGCGGCTGATGAAGCTGGGCACGAAGCACTTTGGCATCCATGCCTTCCTGGCCTCCAACACCACCCAGAACGGCTACTACCCGGAGCTTGCCAGCCAGCTGTTCCGTCTGGCTGTCCGGCTGCGCAACGCCACCGGCTGCCACTTCTCCTTCATAAACCTCTCCGGTGGCGTGGGCGTTGACTACCGCCCCGAGCAGCCCGCCAGCGACATCGCCTTTATCGGCGAGGGTGTCCGCAAGCAGTACGAGGAAATTCTGACCCCTCAGGGTATGGATGATATCGCCATCTTTACCGAGCTGGGCCGGTTCATGCTGGCGCCCTACGGTCACCTGATTTCCACCGTCCTGCATCAGAAGCACATCTACCGGGAGTACATCGGTCTGGACGCCTGCGCCGCCAACCTGATGCGCCCGGCTATGTACGGCGCGTACCATCATATTACGGTGCTGGGCAAGGAGGATGCCATCCTTGACCATGTTTACGATGTCACCGGTGGCCTGTGCGAGAACAACGACAAATTCGCCATCGAGCGCAGCCTTCCGGAAATCGAAATCGGGGACATTGTGTGCATCCACGACACCGGCGCCCACGGCTTCTCCATGGGCTACAACTACAACGGCAAGCTCCGCTCCGCCGAGGTGCTACTCAAAGAGGACGGCAGCTTCAAACTGATCCGCCGGGCGGAGACCGTGCAGGACTATTTCGCCACTTTCGACTGTACTGAGTTCACATTCACCGAATAATTGTGTATAGTGCACAATGATGTCGCAAGATATTTGACGTGCGGCGGACAAAATAACGATAAAAATTCATACTTTTCCTTGCGGGTTGTGCTATAATATTCATGACTGGAGGGGCACGAAGGCCCCTGCACTGGGACCGTAAAGGAGTAGGCGATGAACAGTATCTTATTTTTTCTGACACCGAAAGCGATGTGCGCTTATCTGCACGACGATTTTACCATTCGACAGGCTCTGGAAAAGATGGAGGCATCGGGTTACGCGGCTCTGCCCATCCTGAACCGCCGGGGCGAGTACCGGGGGACACTGACCGAAGGGGACCTGCTGTGGGCGCTGAAGAATATGTGTTATATGGATATGCGGCAGGCGGAAGCCCGGCGGATTATGGAGATATCCCGCCGGAAAGACAACGTTCCCGTCCGCATCACCGCGTCCATGCACGATCTGATCGACCGGGCGTCCAATCAGAATTTTGTCCCGGTGGTAGATGACTACGGCGCGTTTATCGGCCTGATTACCCGCAAGGCCATCATTCAGTATTGCCGCGACCAGCTGTTTACCGAAGACTAAAGCTACATAGAAGCCTCCCGCTTTCCAAGTACGGAAAGCGGGAGACTTTATTGTATTGTGCTTATGGGCTTAACTCGGCGAAAGGAGAATTTAGCGGATCAATACCTTCCCTCGGGGGGAAGGTGCCCCCGAAGGGGGCGGATGAGGAACGGCGACAGCCTATGGCGTGGAATGCAGTAAAAACAGAAAGTATCGCTCTCCAAATGGTACCTTTTTGCGACTGCATTCATCATCGGTACATTTCGCCGTTCCTCATCCGACCTCGCTGTCGCTCGGCCACCTTCCCCCCGGGGGAAGGTATTGCTGAGCTAAAGCACAATGTAGCTGAGGAATGCCGATAAGCGCACATTGTATTACGGCTTCAAATACTGTTCCCATCGGAAGGCTTCCGTGGACTTTGTCAGCCCGTAGGCTTCCCGAATAGCCCGGGAAAGGCAGCGAAGCTTGGTCTGCATCGTTGAAGAGCGGAACAGATTTTCATTCCCGTCACACATGGCGCATTCCATAATCCGCGCCCGGTCTTCCTTGGGAAAGCTCATGGAGTAGGTATCGATAAAAGAGCGTTTGTCTGGCTGCAGGTATTCGTCGCCACTGCGGTTCTGATTGGCATTGTAGTCCAGATCGTAGGAAAAACCATCGGGATTCAGGGCATCCCAGCGGTCCAGGGCGGTGCTGTCCGTGAGCAGGCGGGTCTCCATCACATGATACAGCTCGTGATACAGCGCCCTCTCGGCATACTGTCCCACGGCGATGGCAATGTAGGTGCTGCTGCCCTGATAGAATTGCACGCCGGTGGCTTTTTCCAGACTGCCGGATTCCGGGGAACCCTGGATACTCCGAACCAGACAGATGGTCAGATCGGAAAAATGCTCCTTGATTCCCGCCAGAATTTCCGGCGGGTAGTAAGACAGCCGTTTGTCAAGCTCAGAAAGCTCCCGGGAGAGCACCGGTGCCAGATACTCAGGCTGGAATTCATAGTCCCAGGGCATAACACCCAGAGAATCATCCCAGACAAGCACCTGAATCCCGTATTTTTCGCCAATCCGGGCGGCTTCTGTTTTGCACCGGGCCAGCGCTGCAAAGTCCGGGGCATCCGTGGTATACCGCGGCCCCACATAGCGCTGGGTATCACCGGTACAGCTGGCATCGGCGCATAGGTCCCACTGGCAGAGAATGCCGCTGCCTTCCCCATCGTTCAGAAGGAGAAAAACGGAATCCTCTTCCCAGGCCGCTAGGGAAACAAACGTATAATCGCCGTCAATGGTCAGACTGGCTACCCGCAGACCGCTGTCCAGGTCATAGCAGTCCAGGGCAGGGGACGAAGACACGGTAATCACCCGCCGCTGGTTATCCAGGTAATAGCAGTCTGCGTAGATATCGCCGGGGGTCAGCAGCTGCGGCGCGTCATCGGCCTGACCAAACAGCTGGAGCCGGACGGGGCCTTCGGGGACGGAAGCGTAGTAGCCGCTGTCTTGTGTCACCAATGTTACGTCACCGGGCACTTCCCGCAGCAGCCTGCCCGTATCCGCAGCCAGGAACAGCGTTTCCTCCTGACCGTCCTTGACAATGCGGCACTGTAAAATGGTGCCCTCCTGATGAAGACCGGTCAGCTCCTGCGCGTCATAGGACAGCTCCTTGACGCACCGCCGGATACCGGTTTCCAGATTCCAGGCACGGATGGCGGTGGCGGTGCAGTAGTACAGGGTGGTGCGGTCATCGGACAGAATGGGGGAGCCGGTCAGTCCTTCTGGGGCGGCAATGCGGCTCACATCCTTCAGCTGGTGGTTGAGAATCACAGTCTCCCCGCGCACCGGGTCAAAGTAGGACAGGGTATCCGGGGTAATCCGAAAAGACGGGTCATCCTCCGAAAGGTGGAAAGAAAGCTCTGCCGTGGCGTTGACCGCCAGCTCATCGCCGGTGAGCAGCGTCAGTGTTGTGTTTTCGCTGCCGCACAGGGCAATGAGGCTGCTGCCCATTGCCAGAACACCGTGGGCCTGCTGCCGCAGTGGGTAGACCCGCAGGGCGCCGGGAGCGGACTGCTCCAGCGGGTGCTCCGGCACATACAGGGACATGGGCGCTTCTTCGGTGGGAACCGTCTGAACCGTGGCAGCGGGGGAATCATCCGGGGCGGGCTGAGCGGAGCATCCGCCCAGAATCAGGCAGGCAAGCAGCAGGCAGAGGGCTTTGGTCATGATTATTGTCTCCTTGCGAGGGTGTAGTCGTCGCCCTGCCGGTAGTAGGGGCAGTGCCGGTTTCGGGAGGTCATGATGCGGTAGACTTCGTCCTCGTCCAGATCCATCATGCAGTAGTACTCCTCATATTCCTCATCATAATCATAATACCAGCAGCTGTCGCATTCCGTCGAATCCATGTCAGTCCTCCAAAATTTTTACGGAAAATTCGCCGTTATTGTAGATCAGGCAGCTGTGGGAGCCATCCTTGGGGATGGACACGCTGCCGGGGTTCAGGCAACGGATGCCGTTTCTCACTTCGTCCATCTTCACATGGGTATGGCCGAACAGGAAAACGGAGCCTTCCGGCAGGGGCGGCAGATTATCAGGATTCGCGTGGTGGCCGTGGGTCAGGTAGAAGGTCTTGCCGTCCAGCAGAAGCTCAGAAAACTCCGCCATGCAGGGGAAGGGGAGCACCATCTGGTCTACCTCCGCCTCGCAGTTGCCCCGGACGGCGATGATCATGTCCTTGAGATCAGACAGCATGGGGATCACCTGCTTGGGGGCGTAGTCCAGGGGCAGGTCGTTTCTGGGGCCGTGATAGAGCAGGTCGCCCAGCAGAATCAGCTTATCCGGCTGCTCCCGGTCGATCAGCTCCATGAGCTTGCCGCACCAGAAAGCGGAGCCGTGAATATCAGACGCGATAATGAGTTTCATAGCGATACCTCCAAAAACAGCGGGGCAGTGCCCCGCTTCATAGTTTATCCAAATAGTTCTTTACATCAAAAGGTTTCAGCTTTTCGTCCTTGCGCAGGTACAGCGGATGATGGGGATGGCCCTTCTTGGTGATGGCCCCGGCACAGTACCAGCTGGCGCCGAATTCCTCCCCGGCCCGCACCAAATCCCGGACA
This sequence comes from Clostridiales bacterium, assembly GCA_022786965.1. Taxonomy (GTDB): domain Bacteria; phylum Bacillota; class Clostridia; order Oscillospirales; family Oscillospiraceae; genus Faecousia. Next base: position 15,863 of record JALFXH010000137.1, on the reverse strand, counting down.
CAATCGGGCAGATACCTCCGTTTTTCGATGATGGCGCCCCAGGCCGCCCACACGGCGGGCTTGTCAGAAATGGAGAGAATATAGCGAAACGCCTCCAGATTCTCCCGGTGGAGGGCGGGGTTATAGACCTTCTCCATGTCGTCGGGAGAGGTGGCCCGCTGGGCGTAGACGTTGAACATGAGAAAACTGTCGTAGCCATTGCCCAGCGCGATCCGCTCCACGGATTTGAGGGTATTGTCCAAGGCGTCCGGCTTTGCGGTGGAGGGGTTGATGCCAATGCAGATCAGGGGATTTTTCCCTCTGGTGCCCAGCAGATACCGGTATTCCGAGTAAAAGTTAGGGGCATACAGCCACTTTTGAATATCGTATTCCTGGGAAGGGGTGTTGGCGGCTTCCAGGGCCTGCCGGAAGGTCAGAAGCGTAAGCTCCGTGGTGGCAACGGTGGGTACATGGGCCATTTACGTTTCCTCCACCGTGGGGAACCACAGGCTCTGGCTGGGGTCGTGGAACTGGCAGCTCTGGGGGTCCCGGCCGGTTTGCAGGCACCAGGCAGCAAAGGCGGTGTCAAGGAATGGGTAAATCCCGTCCATGGTGGATTGGAGACTGACCGTGCCGCCATCGGTCATGTGCAGCTCGATGATAATATTGCCGCCCTGCACCAGATACAGCTTCTGACCCTGGATCTGGTCGAACCGGTATGTGATGTCCTTTTTGCCGAACCGGGACAGCAGAAAGGTTTCGCCGTCATAGAACAGGCCGAAGCTCAGGTAGTACACCGCAAGGCAGATGCCCATGAGCAGCACAATGATGCCGCCCCACAGCAGCACAGAGCCGTCAGCGATGCCTACGCAGATTGCCATGATGCCCAGAACGGACAGAATCACGCCGAACAGGCCATACCGCTTGTTGGCCCGGACGGCCATGCCGCTGCGGTGCTGGGCCTTGCTGCGAAACAGTTTGGTAAACGCCTTGTCCACCGCAAAGCACAGGCCAAAAACCGCGGCGGCAATGAGTAAAATCAGGAAAAAAGTCATGTTTGCTCCTTGTTATGCCCACAGCACCGTGTCCACGGGGATATCGTGTTCCTCGGTGTCCAGCTTGGGCAGCATCTGAAATTCGTAGCACAGGGCCAGGGTGGGGTGGTTGGGCTCCGCGGCCAAGAATTTGTCGTAGAAGCCCCCGCCGTAGCCGATGCGGTGGCCCTGGGGGTCAAAGGCTAAACCGGGCATCAGTACCAGCGCCGTTTCGTCATCGGCAACAGGTTCATCGGCGATGGGCTCCGGAATGCCCGCGTAGCCCTTCTCTACCTTTGTCAGATCGTCAAGGTACAGAAATTTCATCTCGTCCCCGTAGACCTTGGGTACAGCCACCTTTTTGCCGTCCTTCAGGGCCTGCTCCAGCATGGGGATGGTGCGGACCTCCTGATTGTAGGGTAGGTAGCCATAGATGGTTCTGGCGGCCTTGTAGGCCTCGCTCTGGGCAAACAGCACGCCCAGCTTTTCGCTGCGGCTGACGATTTCTTCTTCGGTCATGGCGCGCTTGCGCTCCCGGATGGTTCTGCGCAGTTCTTTTTTATCCATTGGTATTCTCCTTTTTCGTATCGCTGCCCCGGAACATCCGGAACCAGAGAAAAATGGCGATCTGTCCGGGGATGCCCAGCAGGAAGATTTTCCAGAAATAGATTCCCTGAACGGCTTTCAGGGTTACATAAATACTCAGCAGGCTGCCCCAGACAATGGCGCTGATGAGAGCCTTGTTCCAGCGGAAATCGTGCCAGGCCGAGCGCAGGCTCAGCAGGACGATGGCGTTGGCGGGGATGGCGTAAAAGAACAGCAGCAGGCTGTACTTTTCCAGAAAATCGAAGGAGGACAGCACCACAAAGGCAAACAGCGCCACGAACCACACCAGCGTGGACGACAGGGCCAGAATCACATTCTTGTTGGCCTTGCGCTTAAGGGCCTTTTCGGACACCTGGGTCATAGCCTTTTCCAGGGTGCCGGGGTTGCCAGGCAGGGCCTCTGGGTCCACCAAAAGGTCGTTCACGGTGATGTCAAACTGAGCGGCCAGCTGCATCAGGGTCAGCACATCCGGCACAGACTCTCCACGTTCCCACTTGGAAACGGCCTTGTCGGAATAATTCAGTTTTTCCGCAAGCCCCGCCTGGGTCAGGCCGGCCCGCTTGCGGTAGGCGGCGATATTCGCGCCGATCTGGTATTTCAGCTTCTCGTCGTCCATGGTGTCCCTCCAAGTCGTAATCACACATAGTCTACCACAAATCGGAGGGCATTGCAACCTAAAAAGCGCCATGCCTTTCGGCACAGCGCTTATCAGTTTCATTACACGGTATGTCCCTTGCGGCGGATGACATCGACAACGGAATCTACATACTGCTCGCAGATATCCTTGCTCTCCGCTTCCACCATGACCCGGATCACCGGCTCGGTGCCGGACTCCCGAACCAGAATCCGACCGGTGTCGCCCAGCTTGGCGGCCACGTCGGATACGGCGGCCTGCACATCGGGGTCGGCTTGGGCCGCGGCCTTGTCGGCAACCCGGACATTTTTCAGCACCTGAGGATAGAAGGTGAAGCCCTCGCACAGCTGGCTCAGGGTCTTCTTTCTGGCCAGCATGACTTCCATGATCTTCAGACTGGTGAGAATGCCGTCACCGGTGGAGGCGTACTTGGAGAAGATGATGTGACCGCTCTGCTCACCGCCGATGCGGCAGCCGTTCTGCATCATATACTCATAGACGTACTTGTCGCCAACCTTGGTCTTGGCGTAGTCGATGCCCAGCTCGTCAAAGGCCTTGTACAGGCCAAAGTTGCTCATGACCGTGGTGACAACGGTGTTCATCAGCAGCTTACCTCGCTCCTTCAGATACTTGCCGTAGATGTACAGAATGTGGTCGCCGGTGACCACATTGCCGTTCTCGTCCACGCACAGGCAGCGGTCAGCGTCGCCGTCGTAGGCAAAGCCCACGTCCAGACCGTGCTCCACAACATACCGCTGCAGGCCTTCGATGTGGGTAGAGCCGGCATCCTTGTTGATGTTGTAGCCGTCAGGCTCGGCGTTGATCACATAGGTTTTGGCGCCCAGAGCGTCAAAGACGGATTTGGCAATGTTCCAGGAGGAGCCGTTGGCGCAGTCCAGGCCCACCTTCATACCCTTGAAGGAGTAGATGCCCAGAGAAATCAGGTAGCCGATGTAGCGGTTACGGCCGGCAACATGGTCCACGGTGCGGCCAATCTGGTCCCGCTTGGCCAGGGGCAGCTCCTCCCACTTGTGGCCAAAGGCCTCCAGATGTCCGTCCAGGTAGGCTTCCACCAGCTCGATGACGCTCTCGTCCATCTTCTCGCCGTAGCTGTTGATGAGCTTGATGCCGTTGTCATAGTAGGGGTTGTGGCTGGCGGAGATCATGATGCCGCAGTCAAAGCTCTCCGTCCGGGCAACGTAGGCAACGGAAGGGGTGGTGGTGACGTGCAGCAGGTAAGCGTCCGCGCCGGAGGCCACCAGACCGCCCACCAGAGAGTATTCGAACATATAGCTGGAGCGGCGGGTGTCCTTGCCGATGACGATGCGGGCAGGGCCGTCGCTGCCGCTGCGGCGCTTCAGCTGGGTGTAGTACCAGCCCAGGAAACGGCCCACCTTGTAGGCGTGGTCAGCGGTCAGATTGCAGTTGGCTTCCCCTCGGAAACCGTCGGTTCCAAAATATTTACCCATAAATGAGGGCTCCTTTCAAAATTCAGAGGACAACTTTTTGTGATTATCGGCTTAACGCAGCGAAAGGAGAATATGGCTGAGTTCCTTCGTAGGGCGGGGTCATGACCCCGCCGACCCGGTATCGATTTCCCGAAGCCCATAATGAATGGTGTTCGGTGGGCTGACATCCAGACAATTACCGTTGGACGTACGCAAGGCATAAGACCAACCTGATCGGCGGGGTCATGACCCCGCCCTACGCATTGATTGACTAGATAAGAATGTAGCTGAGTAAAGCCGATGAGCACATTACTTTTTACAGACTACCACGCCGCCGGTTTTCCAGATGCTGTTTTCCGGAACCATGCCGCGAACGCAGGAGGTGGGGTAGATGTTGGTGTGGCGGCCGATAACGGTGCCGGGATTCAGGACGCTGTTGCAGCCAACCTCCACGAAATCGCCCAGCATGGCGCCAAACTTTTTCAGGCCGGTTTCGATTTGCTCGTCGCCGTTCTTCACCACCACCAGGGCCTTGTCGGACTTGACGTTGGAGGTCAAGGAACCGGCGCCCATGTGGGACTTGTAGCCCAGGATGCTGTCGCCCACATAGTTGTAGTGGGGAACCTGTACATTGTCAAAGAGAATCACATTTTTCAGCTCCACGGAGTTACCCACCACGCAATTCGCGCCCACCAGCGCGCTGCCGCGAATAAAGGCGCAGTGCCGAACTTCCGTGCCGGGGCCGATGATGCAGGGGGCTCCCAGAAACGCTGTGGGGGCCACGGTGGCGGTTTCATGCACCCAGACGGTGGGAGATACTTCCCGATAGCCTTCGCCCAGCTGGGGGCCAAGGGAGAGGATCAGAGCCTTGATTCCGCCCAGCGCCTGCCAGGGATACTCAAATCCGGACAGGTACTCTCCGGCAAGGGAGTGAGTCAGATCATACAGCTGGTTTACTTTTAGCATAAATATAACCTCCTTCGGCCAGGGGCCGACGGCAAAATGAACGGAACTACTATACAACGCATGAGGTGATTTGTCAACGGTTATGCCAAAAAATGTATAAAATCCGACTGAAAATTTTGCAAATTAGATTCAAAAGACAAAAGGAAAGGAGCCGCGAAGCGGCTCCGGTGGCTTCTTATGTGGTTCGCTGACTGACCAGACCGGAAATTTTCTGAAGATCCTCCTGAGAAATATCCTCCCGCCGCAGCAGCGCATCGAACAGACCCACGATCTCCGGCTTGTGCCGGTGGCTAAAGATGGTGGTGGCGAAATACTCTTCCCGGGTCATGGTGGGGGAGAAGACTCTGCCGTAGGTTTTGCTGCGCTTGACAAGACCGGCTTCCCGGATCGCGCCCTTCTGAAGCAGACCGTTCAGAAGAATATGCACCGAGCTGTCCTTCCAGGTCTTCTCCTCGGAACGTTCCAGAAGATCGGAGCGGGACAAGGGCTGGCTACTTTCCCAGAGAACATCCATAATTTCCATTTCACTTTTTGTGAGTTCCATCCACACACCTCCTCGCCCGAACTCGTTTTTTATTATAGTCGCACATCCATATTTTGTCAATCCATAAAATGTAAAAAACAGAATTTTTTATCATCGAATTATCAATAAAATACAGAAAGAACGGGTGATAATTGTATTTATTCGCAAATTTAGCGTCTCTATTTTTACGGCCGCGGCACAAAAGAACGGAAAGTGTGCTGATTGGAAATTCGATGAAATTCGGTAAACATAATATGAAAACAGAAATAATATGTACGCGGTACATGGAAAACGGCGAAAACGCAAAAGTTTTCGCCGTGTACATCCGTTTTCAGTTTAACAGGGTTTCCCGCAGCAACTGGCGGTTGGCCTCCAGATCGGCAGAGAGAACCGCCATACCGTCAATTCGTTCATCGGTGAAGGTTCCGTCCGCGGGAATCCGCTGATTGGTGATCTGAGCGTCGGAGAGCTTGGGCAGAATCTCCATGGCCAGAAGCACCAGCCTGCCGTAATTCATATCCGTGCTGATGAGAGGCAAAAGCTCATCGATCAGCGGCAGCAGATCCTTCCATTTGATGTTTCGGTAGCTGCCCAGAAGCGCGTTCATCAGTTTTCTCTGGCGGCTGGTGCGGCTGAAATCGCCGTCCGCGTCCAGCTTGCGGATCCGGGCGTAGGTCAGCGCCTGTTCACCGTTCAGAAGCTGTACCCCGGCGGAAAGGGTGCTGCCGGTTTCCTTGTTGATTTCCGCCGCTTCATCCTCCCGCAGCTCCAGCTCTACACCCCCCAGCAGATCGATGATCTGGGAAAACTGGGAAAAATCCACCTCGATATTGCCATCGATATGCAGATCAAAGTTCTCTCGCAGGGTCTGATCCAGCAGCGCAGCGCCGCCTTCGGAATAGGCGGCATTGATGCGGTTATCGTGGTGTCCGGGGATGGGGACGTACAGATCCCGCAGGAAGGAGGTCATGGTCACGTTCCCGGTCTTACGATGGTAGGTGCACAGAATCATGGAATCCGACCGGGCAGTTTCCTCGCCCTCCCGGCGATCCTGCCCGATGAGCAGAATGTTGACGATGCCGCTGCCGGTGCCGCCGATGAGCCCTGATTCCGTTCCGAAACCTTCCGATGCCAGATTTGACACAAAGCCGCTGAGCCGGGTGCCAAAGTCGGCAACCGGCTGGGTGTAGTGTATTTTTCCCAGCACCTGCTGGAACAGGGCGGTGGCGCCCAGAAGAAGGACCAGAACCAGCGCCAGCAGGGAGCATAAAAGCTTCATGGCCCAGCGGGCGAAGGTGTCGTGCTGTTTTCGTTTCATATACGTTCCTCCAGATGGCCAGATGGATGGAACAGAATATGCGCGTCAGTTTTGTATTATTCCCAGTGCCCGTTGCGAAGGGTTTCCAGTACCCGGCTGAAAAACAAGCTGTTGGAGGGCCGGTCGTCCAGATCGGGGAAGAGCTGCTGCCAGCGTTCCACGTTTCGGATCTTCCATGCCTGCTCAAGAGCGCTGCGGATATTGCGTTCCACAGCTTTGGGGCCGCTGCCGATCCGCTTTGCCACCTCGGGATAGAGCACCTTGGTGATGGACTGGGAAGGGTCCTCCGCCAGTATAACCAGGGATTCCACCAGAGGCTGATACCCGTTGTAGCCTGAGGGCACGCCCAGCCAGTACAGAAACCTGTGTATCTTCTCACGGGAGGCCCAGACGGGATTGACGCGCTGCTTGAGGTCCAGCATTCGGGTTACGACGGTCTGCACGGGACAGGGCCGGCGGATCATATAACCGATGCCCAGCGATTCCGCCACGTCGAAGGTGTACTGGGTGAACAGGGGACTGACGGCGATAACGATGGGCCGGATATCCTTGGCTATGGCAATTTCCAGCATGGAAATTCCGTCCAGCTCCGGAAGCATCAGATCCAGCACCAGACAGTCGCAGTGCTCCTGACACAGGATATCCAGCGCCTGCTGCCCGTCTGAGCAGGTCAGGGTCCGAAAATAAGGCTGAAAAGCTTCCGCAAGCTGCTGCCGAAAGGCGTCGTTGCTGTCCGCGATCAGCAGTGTCTGCATATTCTGATTCCCCCCGTTCTTGAGAATTTGGGATATACGATACCATATTTATATCCTGTTTTCAAGAAAAACGGGGAAGATGGTTTTCGACAATTATCGACAAACGGGCGCACCGTGTAACGCGGCACGCCCGAAGCGTTTTGTTGTCGGAATCAACCGCCGAAATAACGGCGGAAATACTCGTACCAATCGTCAAAGCTGCCGCTGTCCGGCGTGGGCTGGGTGGTTTCCGGAGCCTGCTCGTCGGTCTGCTGGGGGCGCTCGTCCAGGGTGATCTCCAAGGTAAGCTGCTTGCCGCCGCGGTTGACGGTGACGGTGGTGTTGTCTCCGGCTTTGAAGCTGCGCAGAGCCCGGGTCAGATCGGTGATGTTGCTGACGCTGTGGCCACCCACATCGGTGATGATATCCTTCACCTGAATGCCGGCCTTCTCGGCGGCGTGACCCTCTTCTACCTTGGCAACGTAGGCGCCGGTGGGCAGGCCATACCGGGAAGCGGCTTCCTCGTCCACGTTTTCCACGCTGACGCCCAGATAGGCGCCGGTGACATAGCCGTAGTCGATGAGATCGGTAAACATAGCCGACACATCGTCGATGGGGATGGCAAAACCGATGCCCTCAATGGACGCGCCGGAATTGGTGGTGCCGGAGTACTTGGCGGTGGTGATGCCGATGACCTGACCATACATATTGAACAGGGGACCGCCGGAGTTGCCGGGGTTAATGGCCGCGTCGGTCTGAATCATGCTGATGGTGGTCACGCCGCCGGTGGCGACCTCCCGGTTGATGCCGCTGACGTAACCGATGGTCTGGGTGGCGGCCAGCTTGCCCAGGGGGTTGCCGATGGCAGCCACCATATCGCCGATGACCAGATCGTGGCTGCTGCCCAGGGTTACGGCGGGCATATCCGTACCTTCGACCTTCAGAACGGCTACATCGTTGGTAGCGTCCTTGCCCTTCAGCTCAGCCGGGTACTCGGTACCATCATAGGTGGTGACCGTCAGATCGGTGGCGCCTTCCACCACATGGTAGTTGGTGACGATGTAGCCGTCAGCGGTGAGAATAAAGCCGGAGCCGGAGGAGGTGCCGGTGGAAGTGTTTCCGTAGATGCCGGTGGAGGTCACCGTGGAGGTGATAGCCACCACGCTGTCCACACAGGCGGCGTAGAGCTGGCTGGGGGTCATGGCGCTGCCGTCGGTGGGCACCAGCGTGCCCTTGACGGAGGATGTGGTATTCTCAATCTGCTTTTGCAGGACGTTGATTTTTTCCGTCAGAGCTTGCTCCCGGGTCTCCCAGCGCTTATTCACCATGGTTGCGGTGATGCCGCAGCCGCCGGCTACCAGCGCCACTGCCAGCACACCGGCGATAATGGGCTTCCAGATGGGCTTGCGGGGCTTTTTCACCGGTTTATGAGTGGGGGGCGTGGGCGCGGAATCGTAGCCGTATCGGGCCTGATGGTTCATTTCGTAGGGCGCGTTGGCGTAGGGGGATTCCCGACGTCCGGTGCCGGCGGCGTGCCATGCGCCGTCATGGTCGGGACTTCTCTGGGGTTCCACGGGGTCTTCCGGAAGCGCTTCCGGTTCATTTTCAAATTCGCTGTTTTCAAAGGATTCCATAATGGATGCCTCCTCATCTGTTTTCTTAGCATAAAGCATACTGCCCACTTATGAAGAATTTGTGTATGCAAAAGAAATAAACTATAAATTGCCAGGTTCATCATATCGGCTTTTTCGCCTCATGTCAAGCAGCGCAACAGAAAAGGAGGCTCCCACCATTCCGGGAGCCTCGTGAAGGGGAATCAGCGCTTGCGGAAGGACTTGCAGTCGGTACACTGATCCATGGTGGGGTTGACCTCGTGTGTGCCCACCAGAATCCGGTCCAGAGAGCAGTAGTTCTCGTTTTCACAGTGATGGGCGCACTGACGAACGGTGCATTCAATGCTCTTGTTGGCGTGACAATCCATTGCTTTTCCTCCTTTTGATTGGATTCGGATTTAGTATGGCTGTAGCGAAAAAACGTATTCAGGAAAAGGTTTCCAATCTTGCTTTCTTTGAGGAAATGTGATATTTTTACAACGAACGGATGACGATTGCCAACCGTTGACTGCCAAGCGAAAAGGGGAACTGTTTATGGCAAAAATCGCGCCTTCCATCCTGTCCGCGGATTTTGTGAATCTGGAGCGGGATATTCACAATATCGAGGAAAACGGAGGCGACTGGGTCCATGTGGACGTGATGGACGGCAGCTTTGTGCCCAATATCACCATCGGTCTGCCGGTGCTTCGGGATATCCGGCGGATTACGAGCCTGCCGCTGGACGTGCACCTGATGATCGAGCGGCCCATCCGCTTCGCGGAGCGGTTTATCAAAGCCGGTGCGGACTGGCTGACCATTCATCTGGAGGCCGACACCTCCCAGAACACCATGACCTGCCTGGAGATGATCCGGGCCATGGGCTGCAAGGCGGGCCTGTCCATCAAGCCGGGCACGCCGTTGAAGGCGGCGCTGCCGTATCTTACCAAATGCGACATGATCCTGGTGATGACCGTGGAGCCTGGCTTCGGCGGACAGTCCTTCATGACGGATATGATGGACAAAACCCGCCGGCTGCGAAAGCTTCTGGACGAGGTGAACCCGGAGTGCCTCATTGAGGTGGACGGCGGCATCGACGCGGTGACCCAGGGAATCTGCAAGAAAAACGGGGTGGACGTCATGGTGACAGGCTCCGCCTATTTTAAGGCCCCAGACCGGGCAGCGTTTGTGAAGATTATTCAGGAATAATTACGCGCGGGCGGGGCAATAACCCGCCCATTATCACGCTGAGGGCAACTGATATATTTGTACCGATTTTAGCACATCGGGAATTGACATTTCTCGCAGCATCCTGTATAATATCTGCGGAAAACTCAGGTATTCCACCATGTAAATCCAAAGGCGACAAAACGTCTTTTGAAAGAAAGGAAAATTGCCATGATTTATAGTGCAGAAGTACAGAATATGTGCTCCGTGGCCAAGGGCGCCTATCACGGCCCCGCTCCCATTCCCGAAGAGGGCAAGTGGGTTCAGGCTAAGGAAATCAAGGACATCAGCGGTTTCACCCATGGTGTGGGCTGGTGCGCTCCCCAGCAGGGCGCCTGCAAGCTGACCCTGAACGTGAAGGAAGGCATCATCGAGGAAGCTCTGGTCGAGACCCTGGGCTGCTCCGGCATGACCCACTCCGCCGCTATGGCTTCCGAAATTCTCATCGGCAAGACCCTGCTGGAGGCTCTGAACACCGACCTGGTGTGCGACGCCATCAACACCGCCATGCGTGAGCTGTTCCTGCAGATCGTTTACGGCCGCAGCCAGTCCGCTTTCTCCGAGGGCGGCCTCGCCGTGGGCGCTTCTCTGGAAGACCTGGGCAAGGGCCTGCGCAGCCAGGTTGGCACCATGTTCGCCACCCGCGCCAAGGGCCCCCGTTATCTGGAGATGGCTGAGGGCTATGTCACCCGCTGCGCTCTGGACGAGGACAACCTGATCATCGGTTACGAGTTCATCAATCTGGGCAAGATGATGGACTTCATCAAGAAGGGCGACGACGCGAACACCGCTCTGGAGAAGGCCAAGGGTTCCTACGGCCGCTTCGCCGGTGCCGCGAAGTACATCGACCCCCGTCACGAATAAGAGGAGGACGCTAAGATGGCTTTGTTTGAAGGTTACGAAAGAAAAATCGACAAGATCAACGGCGTTCTGGCTCAGTATGGCCTTGCCTCCGTTGAGGAGTGCCGCGAAATCTGCCAGGCTAAGGGCTTCGATCCCTACGAGATCGTCAAGGGCATTCAGCCCATCTGCTTTGAGGACGTGGCTTGGGCCTACTGCATGGGCGCCGCCATCGCTCTGAAGAAGGGTGTCAAGACCGCCGCTGAGGCCGCCGAGGCCATCGGCATCGGCCTGCAGGCTTTCTGCATCCCCGGCTCCGTCGCCGAGGACCGCAAGGTCGGTCTGGGCCACGGCAACCTGGGCGCCATGCTGCTGCGGGACGAGACCAAGTGCTTCGCCTTCCTGGCTGGCCACGAGTCTTTCGCTGCCGCCGAGGGCGCTATCGGCATTGCCCGCTCCGCCAACAAGGCCCGTAAGGAGCCCCTGCGGGTTATCCTGAACGGCCTGGGCAAGGACGCCGCGCAGATCATCTCCCGGATCAACGGCTTCACCTATGTGCAGACCAAGTTCGACTACTACACCAGCGAGCTGACCATCGTCAAGGAGTACAAGTACTCCGACGGCGAGCGGGCCGCTGTCCGTTGCTACGGTGCCGACGATGTCCGCGAGGGCGTTGCCATCATGCACAAGGAAGGCGTGGACGTCTCCATCACCGGCAACTCCACCAACCCCACCCGCTTCCAGCATCCTGTGGCCGGCACCTACAAGAAGGAGTGCATCGAGCAGGGCAAGAAGTACTTCTCCGTGGCCTCCGGCGGCGGCACGGGCCGTACCCTGCACCCCGACAACATGGCAGCGGGCCCCGCTTCCTACGGCATGACCGACACCATGGGCCGTATGCATTCTGATGCCCAGTTCGCCGGTTCCTCCTCCGTCCCCGCCCACGTGGAAATGATGGGCTTCCTGGGCGCTGGCAACAACCCCATGGTCGGTATGACCGTCTCCGTGGCTGTTGCTGTTGAGGAGAGCCTGAAGAAGTAAGGGAAAACCCCTGTTTCTGACTGCTAAAAGTTAGACTTCTGTTATCTTACAAAAAACTATCCGGGAATCACATCATTCAAGGGAAAACCGTGATGATGTGCTTCCTGGATTTTGTTATTTTGGGGTAGAAAGGGGTCAAAAAAGGCTATGGCAAGGAAGAAAATGAGGATGTGTGCGGATAATGGAAAGACGTTTGAGGAAGGTTTTGCAGAGTATATCCTTGACTGTAAAGCCAGAAATCTCCGGGAGGGAACCATAGCACACTATCAAGCAACAATTCCGCAAATCTACAAACGGATTCCCGCTGATACACTGATATCCTCCATGAATGAAAAGACAATGCCGAAATTTATTGTTTCGTTACGGGATGACCCTAATCTGAATGAGGTATCAATGGGAACATACGCAAGAGATTTGAAAACCCTTATGCGGTTTTTTATGAAGTGTGAATACCTCCCGCACTTTGAGATTAAGATACCAAAAGCGGATAAGTACCCCATTGAAACATACACGGACAAGGAGTTGCGGCAACTGCTGAAAAAGCCGGATGTGCGGAAGTGCAACTTTGCCACATACCGAAGCTGGGTGGTGGTTAATTTCCTTCTGTCTACTGGAATCCGGCAGAATAGCCTCACCAACATTAAAATCAAGGACGTGGATTTTGACAACAGCATTGTCTATGTGAATACCACAAAGAACCGTAAGCCGCTGATTATCCCTCTAAATGAAGATATCATAAAGGTACTGCAAGAATATCTCAAATACCGTGGCGGCAATGCCGGGGACTGGCTCTTTTGCTCTACCTATGGGGAACAGCTAACCAGAAGCAGCAGTTATCATGCAATTTGGGACTACTGCCATTTACGGGGACTGGAAAAGACAGGTGTTCACCGTTTCCGGCATACGTTCGCTAAGAAGTGGGTAATGATGGGCGGCTCTGTGGTGACGTTGCAGAAAATCCTTGGACATAGCAGCTTGGCAATCACAGAGAACTATCTGAATATCCTTACCAGTGACTTGAAACAGGACATGGACGAAATCAATATCATTCGCAGTCTGAAAAGGGACTATATCAACGTGAAAGATACAAGTAGGAACAAGTATGGTACATGATAGAACCTGTATGTACATCTTTCTACAAGAAGATACAAGAAGGGAAGCTGATTCTACAGCTTCCCTTCTTCTTCATATACATCGGCTACAGCTTGTATGTAATCCTTCATTGCAGCTATTACTTCTTGCGGCCCTAAAATCTTTGCATTACTGCCTAAAGTGGTGAGCCACGCATAGAAATCAGCATTACATGGGATGCGAACATCTATACGGAAGTGTGTATCATCGTATTCGGTGAAGTCAATACCGCTGCCAAAGCGTTCCATAACCAAACCAGCAGTGGAATTATGAAAGCAAATGCTGACAGTATATTCGGGCCCTAAATTTGCAAGAAACTGCCCCGCTGTTTGACTGTTGATTTTTAATTCACGGAACAAATAGTTACCTTGGCGTTCTGTAGAGGTAATGCGAACATTAAGCATTCTGCTGGCACGGTACACCACAAATGTACTTTTGCTAATCGGGATACCCTTTGAACGTCCAGTAGGATTTAGAACACCGATGATTTTGGTGGTGATTCCGTAGAGGTAATATTCACCTCTGTACCAGAACAGAGCGAAAGGACTGACTATGTGAATGTCTTTTGTCTTGCTATCTAAGACATATTCAATGGGGTCGTTTCGGTCTGGTACATACTCGTAATAGCGGAAACTGATTTGACGGTTTTGTGCAATGGCTTCGTGGATTTTATCAGCGTTCCGCATAATACTCTCTTTTGGCTTTATGGGTCTGTCTAGGGCATAAACCTTACGGTTGAGGCTTTTCCTGTCGTGGATGTTCGTCAGCTTCTTTACTTTTCGTGTGATTGCATCAGCTTCTTTGTCTGTTAGGAAAGTGGCGGTTTGCACGCAATCAACCAGTAAGCGTAATTCGTGCAAGTCAAATTCCTGTTGCGCTATGTAATAGCCACGCTTTTTGGCACTATATTCAATAGGAACATCACAGTAGGATTTTAGTGTAGCTATGTCATTGTAAATGGTTTTCAATGAGGCAGGAATACCCAGTTCTTCAAGATATTCTTTAATCTGGGTTGCATTTTTAGTATGTTCCTTGTTGGTGTTCTGAGATAGGTACTCCCGGATGCGGATTAGTTTTGCGCCTTGTCCATAGGAACGTCCGCCTCTTGTCTGACTTTTCTGTTCTTTGGCTTCGTTTTGCTTCCGTGCTCGTTCTTCGATTTCTTCCCGGCTTAAATCCCATGTTTCCTTTTCTGCCATTAGTGTTCCTCCCGTGGCGGTTTTGTCTATTGTATCATACCAACAGAAAAGAGAAAAGGGCGGTTTTCCGCCCTTTAGAAATGTTTATCCATTGATAATTTGGTGGCTCTTACCACATCGGCAATGACCTTGGCTTCCTGTGCGTTGCAGCGTTCCAGAACGGTGGCGATTTCATCAAGGGAGGTGCTGGTGGTTGCGGTGGCTGGATTATCTAACAGGTCATCGGTTCGCACTTCCAAAGTGTTTGCGATATCTACGAACACGGGCAGGCTCAATTTGGTATTCCCGGTTTCAATGTGGCTCATATGAGTGGTGGAGATGCCCACCTTCTCTGCCAGTTCCTCTTGGGAAAGTCCGTGTGCCTTGCGGATTTTGCGTATCTTCTGCCCTATCTTGTAGTAATCCATCAAATCACCGCCTATATAGTGAAATTATACTTGAATTATATAGGCGTATTTGATAGAATTACATAAATGCTATGGGCTATTATCTATGCTTATAGTTTATAATTGCAGAAAGAAGGATGGAAAATGAAGAAGATTGTTGCGGTAATTCTGTCTTTAGCAATAATCGGAACACTTGCTGGATGTGATAGTTCAGATTACAAGAAAGCAGTTTCTTTGTATGAGAGCGGTAACTATCTTGAAGCAATGGAAAGATTTGAAGTACTGGGCGATTATGAAAATAGTCGAGACTTACTTAACCAGTGCCGTTATGATTATGCGAAGATGCTGTTTGAAAACGGTGATTACGTTAATGCACGAGAGCAGTTTTTGATAGCGGGGCAATCAGAGGAAGTTAGTGAATATCTGCGTCTGACTGCTTGGGGAATGCTTCAAACTTATGTGGAGGAAAACGGCCCTATTATTGATAAAGTAGAAACCTTTGACCCTGCGGGAAGTGAGGAAATTGTCGCAACCTATAACATCTCCAATCGTCGTGGAGCATTAACAATTCAGGCCCAAATGACTTCCAACAAAAAACAAACAGATGGATTCTTCTATATCCGCGTCGGAAGGAGTGCGGATACCGAAATTGTGTTTAATATGGAAACTGATAGCGTTAATGTAAATTCTGATTATAATTATGAGATGGAGAACAATGTTAATTCTGGCCCTAGCAGTAAAAAGCATTATGTAGGAAGTGCAATTTGGAACATCCATGATTTTTATGCAGATGGTGATGTGAACGATTTCGTTGAGGTAGTAGAGGGCGAGTTTAATTTAGGTTTTCTTTATAATCAGCAGATTGGCGTTGTAGAGTTTTTGATGGTTCAACTTCCAAAAACAGATTTGGGAATTAACATTCGTGATTTGGGATTTGTTTCTTATTAATATAATAAAATAAAACAGGGAGCGATTTGTTCAGAATCGCTCCCTGTTTCCTTATGCCTCCAAAAGAGAAATGTATTTGTAAATCGTTGTTCTGCTCAAATCGCACACTCTGGAAAGTTCGCTGATATTCAAATGACCGCTTTTATAGGCGGGGTAGTGCCGGAGAAAGATTGCGGGAACATCGTCCTTGGTTGTATGCGGCCGTCCGATTTTGACTCCCTTGCTAGCGGCGTTCGCCATCCCAGACCGCACACGCTCCC
>JALFXH010000001.1 GCA_022786965.1 Clostridiales bacterium | reverse complement strand
GATCTCCAAGCAGGAGTTCACCATCGGTATCGTGGACGACGTCACCAACCTGTCGCTGCCCATGGATCCCGACGCTCCCAACACCGCTGCCCCTGGCACCATCGAGTGCAAGTTCTGGGGCCTCGGCGGCGACGGTACGGTTGGCGCCAACAAGAACTCGATCAAGATCATCGGCGACCACACCGACAAGTACGTCCAAGCCTACTTCCAGTACGACTCCAAGAAGACCGGCGGCGTCACCGTGTCTCACCTGCGCTTCGGCGACAACCCCATCAAGTCCCCCTACTACATCAACAAGGCCGACTTCGTTGCCTGCCACAACCCCTCCTACATCACCAAGGGCTTCAAGATCGTCCAGGACGTCAAGCCCGGCGGCACCTTCCTGATCAACTGCCAGTGGAGCATGGAGGAGCTGGAGCATCATCTGGATGCCGCTTCCAAGCGCTACATCGCTAACAACAACATTCAGCTGTACACCATCAACGCCATCGATCTGGCCATCAAGGTGGGCATGGGCAAGCGTACCAACACCATCCTGCAGTCCGCTTTCTTCACCCTGGCCAAGGTTATGCCCGCTGAGGACGCCGTCAAGTACATGAAGGACGCCGCCGAGCACTCCTACGCCAAGAAGGGCATGGACGTTGTTGAGAAGAACTGGAACGCCATCGACGCCGGCGCCACCGCCTTCGTCAAGATCGATGTTCCCGCTGCCTGGGCCACCGCTGAGGACAATAAGCCCGAGACCGTTCTGGAAGGCCCCGCCGACACCGTCAAGGTCGTCAAGACCATCCTGAACCCCATCGGCAAGATGGACGGCTACAGCCTGCCTGTTTCCGCCTTCGAGGATCTGGCCGACGGTCAGTTCCCCCTGGGTGCTTCCGCTTACGAGAAGCGCGGCGTTGCCGTTACCGTTCCTCACTGGGACGAGACCAAGTGCATTCAGTGCAACAACTGTGCCTATGTCTGCCCCCATGCTACTATCCGTCCCTACGCTCTGACTGCTGAAGAGGCTGCTGCCGCTCCCGCGGGCGCCCGTCTGGTTGACGTGAAGGCCGGCAAGGGCAAGGGCGTCTACAAGTACATGATGGCCGTGTCTCCTCTGGACTGCATGGGCTGTGGCGTCTGTGTCGGCGTGTGCCCCACCAAGGCTATCGCTATGGTTCCTCAGGAGCAGGAGCTGCCCGAGCAGGAGGTCTGGAACTACATGGTCTCCAAGGTCTCCGAGAAGAAGGATATGCAGGACAACACCGTCAAGGGCTCTCAGTTCCACAAGCCTCTGCTGGAGTTCTCCGGCTCCTGCGCCGGCTGTGCCGAGACCAGCTATGCCCGTCTGATCACTCAGCTGTTCGGCGATCGTATGTACATCTCCAACGCCACCGGCTGTTCCTCCATCTGGGGCGGTCCCGCCGCTACCTCTCCCTACGCTGTCAACGCTGAGGGCAAGGGTCCCGCTTGGGCCAACTCCCTGTTCGAGGACAACGCTGAGCATGGTCTGGGTATGTACACCGCTCAGGCCGTCATCCGCGAGTCCCTGGCGAATAAGGTCAAGGCCGTGATGGAGTCCACCACCTCCGATGAGCGCAAGGCTGTCTGCCAGAAGTGGCTGGATACCTACAACGACGGCGAGGCCAACAAGGAAGCCACCAAGGCTCTGGTTGCCAACCTGGAGGCCCATGTCTGCTGCGACACCGTGAAGGACATCCTGTCCAAGAAGGCTTACCTGTCCAAGAAGTCCGTGTGGATCTTCGGCGGCGACGGCTGGGCTTATGATATCGGCTTTGGCGGCGTTGACCACGTTCTGGCTCAGAACAAGGACGTCAACATCTTTGTCTTCGATACCGAGGTCTACTCCAACACCGGCGGACAGGCCTCCAAGGCTTCCAACATCGGCCAGGTCGCTCAGTTCGCGGCTGCCGGTAAGGAGACCAAGAAGAAGTCCCTGTCCGAGATCGCTATGAGCTACGGCTACGTCTACGTCGCTCAGGTCGCCATGGGCGCCAACCCCGCTCAGACCCTGAAGGCCATCACCGAGGCCGAGGCTTACAACGGTCCCTCCCTGATCATTGGCTACGCTCCCTGTGAGATGCACTCCATCAAGGGCGGCATGACCAACTGCCAGGCTGAGATGAAGAAGGCTGTCGAGTGCGGCTACTGGAACCTGTTCCGCTTCGATCCCTCCAAGGAGACCGGCAAGTTCCAGCTGGACAGCAAGGCTCCTAAGGACGGCTATCAGGAGTTCCTGATGAACGAGGCTCGTTACAGCCGTCTGACCCGCGAGTTCCCCGAGCGCGCCACCGACCTGTTCGCTAAGAACGAGGCTGCCGCTAAGGAGCGTTGGGAGCACCTGAACAAGCTGGTCGAGATGTACAAGGACTAATCTCCTCTTCCCTAACCTAATATTCGCCCCCGGTAACCCCGGGGGCGAATTTCCATTCTACTGTTTTTCTGGAGGCGGTATCGTGCGGTTTACATTCTGCCCGCACTGCGGAGAGAAACTGATTCGGAAAGAAATCGGCGATGAAGGACTGATCCCCTATTGCGAGCACTGCAAGGTGCCCCTGTGGGATCTGTTTACCACCTGTGTCATCTGCGCCGTGGTCACTGAGGACCGGGAAATCGCCTTGCTGCGGCAGGACTATGTGTCCACCACCAACTATGTCTGCGTGGCCGGGGTCATGAAGCCCGGAGAATCCGCCGAGGAGGCCGCCATGCGGGAGGTTTCGGAGGAGCTGGGCTTAAAGGTGGAAGCGCTGGAGTATGTCCGTAGCTATCCCTTCGAGCAGAAGGAAATGCTGATGCTGGGCTTCCGGGCCAGGGTTCAAAAGGCGGACTTCCAGCTGTCCGGAGAAGTGGACAAGGCTCAGTGGTTTCCCCTTGTCGAGGCGCCGGAAAAGCTGCGGCAGGGCGGCATCGCCTGGCGTCTGGTATCGGAGATTGCCAGAAAGGAAGGATAAAAAATGCTGTGCACCATTGTGGATATCCGGGGTGACTACGCGTATGTTAAGTACCACGACACCGGCGTTGTCTCCGAGGTGGCCATTGCCCTGCTGCCCTTTGGCGTAGACGTGGGCGATGTGCTGAGATTTGAAGATTTTGAGTTTACAAAGGTATAAAGATATCCGCTGACTTTTGGTCAGCGGATTCTCTTATTTTTTCTTCTGATTCTGCATTTCCAGGAACTTCTGCTTCATCTTTTGCAAACGCTGGCGTTCCCGGCGCTGCTGGGTCCGGTTGTACTTGTTGGTAAGCTCTGGGGGTTGATTCTGGAGCTTCTCCGCCGGAATCCCCCGCTCCGCCAGCCGATTCTCCGTAAATTCCCGCAGCAGGGCGTAAATCACCGAGGTCACGGGAATCATCAGCAGCATACCGCCTACGCCCATCAGGTCGCCGCCTACGGTGACGGCCACCAGCACCCACATACCTGGCAGGCCGATGGAGGTTCCCACCACTCTGGGGTAGATCAGGTTGTTTTCCAGCTGCTGGATGATCAGGAACATGATGACGAAGGTCAGCGCCTGAATGGGGTTGTTCACCAGAATGAAGAAGGCGCCCAGGAT
Source organism: Clostridiales bacterium (assembly GCA_022786965.1). Lineage (GTDB taxonomy): Bacteria > Bacillota > Clostridia > Oscillospirales > Oscillospiraceae > Faecousia. The sequence continues at coordinate 6,745 of JALFXH010000001.1, read as the reverse complement.
GCAGCCCACAAATGCGCCCACCACGGGAATCAGTGCCGTCACCGCGATGACCACGCTGACCAGCGAAATATAGGGCATTTTGAAAATGGCCATAGCAACGGCAAACAGGCAGCCCAAAATGCAGGCCTCCAGGCACTGTCCGGAAATGAAGTTGGAAAAGGTGGAATTGGTCAGCCGCAGGACACGGACGACCTGATCGGCGTGCTGTTCGGAAATGAGAGAATACAGCAGGCGTCTTCCCTGCCGGGCCAGAATCTCCTTCCGGGCCAGACAGTAGATGGCGAAGGCGATGCTCACCACGCCGTTGATGATGGCTCCGGTGACGCTGCCAATGACGCTGACGGCGCTGCCCATGACGGTGCTGACCTGATTGCCCAGGAATCCCAAGGCCTCCTTGAAAATCCCGTTCCAGTCCAGACTTTCCAGCTTCAGGGCCTCCTGAATCCAGTCCCGCATCTCCGGATGGTCCTGCATCATCACCATCAGCTTGGCGGCAAGGCCCTCGACAAACACGGGAATGGTCTGGGACAGGGACTCCACCGTGAGCCGAATCTGGGGAATCAGCATTTCGAAGACGAACATGATGATAAGCACCAGACACAGGATGGTCAGCAGAATCGACAGTCCCCGGCGAAGGCCGGTCTTGCGGATGTCCGCCAGCTGCCGCTCGATGGCCCGCATGGGCACGTTGAACACGAAGGCGATGCCCGCGCCCACCGCAAAGGGCGAAAACAGGTTCCACACCGCGCTGAACATGGCGGTGGCCCGGGCGGTGTCCAGCACCAGCCAGGCAAACAGGATGCACCCCGCCGCCAGAATAAACAATTTTTTCAGAACACTCTTGTCAATCTTCACCAAATACCCCCTTTTTCTTCAGTATAACGGGAAAATGCACAAAAGTCCAATGAATAAGTTGTTAATTTTTCCCGAAAAGCAGACGGAGGTCGCCGCAGAGGGCATCCACCGCTTCCTCCCGGCTGGCCCAGCTGGTGCAGAAGCGCACCGCCCGGTGGGTTTCATCCACCCGCTGCTGCTCGCAGAAAACATACTTTTCTGAGAGCTTGTCCAGAACGCTGTCCGGCAGGATTGGGAACAGCTGGTTGGTGACCCCCGGGACCAGGAAGGGCACGTTCAGGGACAGCAGCGTGTCTCTGAGCCTGTCCGCCAAAGCATCCGCGTGGGCGGAAATCTCAAAATACAGGTTATCCGTCATCAGGGCGTCAAACTGCACCCCCAGCAGCCGGCCCTTGGCCAGCATCCCGCCGTGCTGCTTGATGAGGTAGCGGAAATCCTCCTTGAGGGCCGGGCAGCAAATCACCACGGCTTCGCCGAAGAGGGCGCCCACCTTGGTGCCGCCGATGTAGAACACGTCGCACAGCCGGGCGATATCCGGCAGGGTCAGGTCGTTGCCCTTTGCCATCAGGCCGTAGCCCAGCCGGGCCCCGTCCAGAAACAGGTACAGGCCCAGCTCATGGCAGGTTTCGCTGAGGGCGGTCAGCTCCGCGAGACTGTACAGCGTGCCAAGCTCCGTAGGGTTGGAGATATACACCAGCTTGGGCTGGACCATGTGCTCGAAGCTTCCGTCATTGCGGTGGCTTTCCACAGCCTGACGGACCTGGGCGGCAGTAATTTTGCCGTCCTCGGAGGGTAGAGCCAGCACCTTATGGCCGGTGGCTTCCACGGCTCCCGTTTCGTGGACGTGAATGTGTCCGCTGACGGCGCACAGCGCCCCCTGATGGGGCCGCAGAGCAGCGGCGATCACGGTCATATTGGTCTGGGTGCCGCCCACGAGAAAATGCACAGCCACGTCCTCCCGGCCGCAGAGGGCGCGGATTTTCCGGGCCGCCTCCGCGCAGTAAGCATCCTCCCCATAGCCGGGGGTCTGGTCAAAATTGGTTCTGCACAGCGCTTCCAGTACCTTCGGGTGGCAGCCTTCGGCGTAATCATTGTTGAAATAAAGCATGGGCTTCTTCCTTTCTTTTCCTTTCTTTTCCCTGATTTTCTTATTTTATACCCTGCCACGTCCCCTGTCAAGCGGCATAATGAGGCCCCAATCCGCATAGGATTTTCCAGCAGCACAGCATCGGAGGGGAGCCTATGAAACAAGATCTGGAGGAGCGAGCCTGTGAATTGGCTGTGTACGTCATTGAGACCGGCGCGACGGTGCGGGCCGCCGCAAAGCACTTCGGCATCAGCAAATCCACCGTCCACAAAGCACTGACCCAGCGGCTGCGGCTGTGCAACTATCCTATGTATGTGCAGGTGCGCAGGGTGCTGGATAAGAATAAGCAGGAGCGGCACATCCGGGGCGGTATGGCCACACAGAGGAAGTACCGGGAGGCGGAGTGAAGATTGGAGAGTGGAGAGTTAAGAGTGAGGAGTGAAGAGTGGAGAGTGTTAAGTGAAATAGTTTGCCTTCGCAAACTGTGAAATAATCCCCCGGGGGATTGTGAAATTTGACGCTTTGCGTCAAGTGAAATGAAATAAATCCCTCACGCGCCGCAGCGCATTTCACATTGCGAAGCAATATTTCACGCCGGTCAGGCATTTCACAAATCCCGAAGGGATTTATTTCACTGAAAAAAGCATCCTTTGTCAAAAGACAAAGGATGCTTTTTCTGGTGGGCGAGGCGGGACTTGAACCCGCACGTCCGCAGTGAACACTAGAACCTGAATCTAGCGAGTCTACCAATTCCACCACTCGCCCATATTCGCTTCCTGAAGGGGTTTCCCTCAGCGCTTGAATATAATAACACAGGGCTTTGCGTTTGTCAACACTTTTTTCATATTATTGACAAAAAAATCAACGGGTTGGCGGGGGCAAGCCCCCGCCCCACCTCGTTATCCTCTATCACTTGGAAGGGTTTACAGCGGGAGCGATACCGAGCAGGCCCAATGGCGTAAAGACTGCCGCCCGGGTTCGAACGTATTGGCTGGCGGCCCTGCTGCCCTAGTCCTTGTAATAGAGCATACAGTGGCAGAAGCCCTTGAAGTCCGGGTCGGCAATCTGCTCCCGGAATTCCTTGCAGATGCACTTGTTTTCCTCGCTGCGCTCCAGCCTGCAGGGGCAGTAGCCCCCGGTGCGCTTCAGGCCGTCCCGGATGGTTTTTACCATTTCCTTGTCCTCATTTAACCGTACTGCCATGGAAATCACTCCTTATGTCAAAACTTTGTCGGAAAAATCCTTCACGATATGCCGGTAGCGGTCGGGATCAACCAAGAAGCTGATGCCGTGGTCGGCTCCCGGAAAGGTACAGCGGTAGACCTTCTGGGGGTTGGCCCGCTGGATATCGGCGCTCATGTCGCAGGGCACAAAACCATCGGACTCGCCGTGAATCAGCAAAATGGGCACCTTCGCGTTTTTGACGGCTCGAACTGGGTCGGCTTCCAGCAGGTCAAAGCCCCCGTAGACCTTGGCGCCCGCCCAGCTGAATACCGCAGCTGCCCAGGCGGGAATCCGCATCCTCCGGCCCACGGTGAGAATAATCTTTACAGGGCTGGAATAGGGGCAGTCGGCGACGATGCCCTTCACATTTTCCGGAAGAGGCAGCTCCGACGCCATCAGCACCGTAGAGGCCCCCATGGAGATGCCGTAGAGCAGGATCTGGGTCTCCGGCCCGAACCGCTCCAGGGCGTAGTCCACCCAGCCGAGCACGTCATAGCGCTCCTTGATGCCAAAGGAAATGGTTCTGCCCTGACTTTTCCCGTGGGCCCGCTGGTCAACGAGCAGCAGGTTGTGGCCCATCTCCCGGCTGATCTCCGCCCCGCCGCAGAAGTCCGTCAGCCCAGCGCTGCGGTAGCCGTGGAAGGCGATGTCCAGGGGCGCGCCGTCCGATACATGGTAGTACCGCCCCCACAGGGTCAGGCCGTCATAGGAGGTGACGGACACCAGCTCGCAGGGCCGGTCCAGAATCGTTTGCAGCAGCCGGGCGATTTCCGCAAGATGGGGCTCATACTGCTTCCCCTTGTGCACCGGCAGGTCCTCCCTGCCCGCCTTGGGCGAATAAAAGGCAACACGGTAGGCATAGCACCCGCCGCCCAGCAGCAGGGCCAGGGCCAAACACAGAACCACAAGAAAAATCATGCTCACAGACTCCAAATGTAGTGTAACAGCTCCGGGAAGCTGCCGTTGGGATACCTTCTGATATCCTCGGCAGTCTTGTTGATGAGGCAGTCGGTGAGCAGGAAGGTCTTCATGCCCAGCTTTCCCGCGATCATGTCCTCCTCCACGTCGTTGCCCACCATCAGGCACTGGGAGCCGTCCAGTGAGATTTTTCCCAGAATTTCACGGTAATAATCGGGGTTTGGCTTGCAGAACCGGGAATTTTCATAGGTGGTGATGAGCTCGAAGTCCTCGGGATTCAGGCCCGCCCACCTGACACGGCTGTGGGTGGCGATGGCGGGAAACAGAGGGTTGGTCGCCAGCACCACCCGGTAGTCCATGGCCTTGATCTCCCGGATGGCATCTGCTGCCGCCGGGTTATAACCGCAGCTGTTCTGCGACTGCTGGAAGATGGTGGTATAAAATTCATTGAACAGGGCTTCGTCCTGTTTCGCGTCCTTGCCCAGAATGGAATTGAAGACGTACCAGAACACGTCCTCGTTGCGGGTTTTGCCATCGTTTTTCACCATGGCCCCGGTGCCGGCCCAGAGGGCCTTGGTAAGAAGCTGGGGGTCATAGCCGTGGGGGGCCAGGAAGGCCGCCATCCGGCCCAGATAGTCCCTGACGAACGCCTCCTGATCCATGGGGAGCAGAGTGCCGTCCAGGTCGAAGAGAATTGCTTTTGTCATAGGTTACCTCATAGATACCCTCCCAGTAGGGAAGGGTTTTGTCTCATTATACAAAATCCGCCGGCCGGATGCAAGTCCGGCGCGGCGGTTCTGTGTAAACTTTCTGTTACTCGGTTTTCGTCTGACCCACTTCCATAATGTCATAGGGCGTGGTCTGGTAGACGAAATAGTTGAGCCAGTTGCTGTAGAGCAGGTTCCCATGGCCCCGCCAGCGCACCACCGGAGGCTTGGTGTCGTCATCATTTGGATAGTAATTCACAGGGACGTGGATGGGCAGGCCCTGAGCTTTGTCCCGCAGGTACTCCCGTTCCAGGGTATCCGGGTCATACTCGGAGTGGCCCGTGACGAAAATCTGGCGGCCCGCCTTGTTCATGATGATGTAGACCCCTGCTTCGTCAGAGGACGCGAGGATTTTCAGCCCCGGTACAGCCTCCACATCCGCCCGGTCAATGGTAGTATGCCGGGAGTGAGGCGCCCAGAACTCATCGTCAAAACCCCGCAGCAGGATTGCCCGCTTGTAATCCGCGTGGTGGGGATACACACCGAAGAGCTTTTCGGGCAGCTGCCGCTTCTGAATGCCGTAGTGGTAGTAAAGCCCCGCCTGGGCCGCCCAGCAGATATGGAAGGTGGAATGGACGTGGGTTTTGCTCCACTCCATAATCTGCACCAGCTCGTCCCAGTAGTCCACTTCCTCGAATTCCATGTGCTCCACCGGCGCGCCGGTGATGACCATGCCGTCAAATTTCCGGTGCTTCAGCTCCTCAAAGGTCTTGTAGAAGGACAGCAGGTGCTCCTCCGGGGTGTTTTTGGACTTGTGGGAGGAAATCATCATAAGCTCCAGATGCACCTGCAAGGGGGTGTTGCCCAGAACCCGGCTCAGCTGGGTCTCGGTGACAATTTTCGTGGGCATCAGGTTGAGAAGCACGATTTCCAGGGGGCGGATGTGCTGGGTTTCCGCCCGGGTCTGATTCATGACAAAAATATTCTCATTTTTCAGGGTCTCCGCCGCGGGGAGGTCGTTGGGTATCTGAATGGGCATGGGCTACCCTCCGAATTACACGTTTTCCAGCGCCTGAGCGATATCCGCAATCAAATCCTGAGCGTTTTCCAGACCGCAGCTCAGGCGAATCAGGTCCGCGCCCACCCCGGCGGCGTCCAGCTCCGCGTCGGTCATCTGGCGATGGGTGGAGGACGCGGGGTGCAGGCAGCAGGTCCGGGAATCGGCAACGTGGGTCTCGATGGAGCCCAGCTTCAGGTGCTTCATGAAGGTTTCGGCAGCCTTCCGCCCGCCGTGCAGGCCGAAGGAAATGACGCCGCAGGAGCCGTTCGGCATATACTTTTTCGCCAGCTCGTAGTACTTGTCCCCGGGCAGGCCGCAGTATTTGACCCATTTCACTTTCCCGTGACCCTGGAGGTACTCGGCGATGGCCTGGGCGTTGGCGCAGTGCTGCTTCATCCGGAAGGGCAGGCTCTCCAGGCCCAGATTCAGGACATAGGCCACCTGGGGGGCCTGGACGCAGCCAAAGTCCCGCATGAGCTGGGCGGTGCACTTGGTGATGAAGGCCCCGCCGAGGCCGAACCGCTCCGTATAGGTCACGCCGTGGTAGCTGTCGTCGGGAGTCGTGAGGCCGGGGAACTTATCGGCGTGGGCCGTCCAGTCGAACTTGCCGCCGTCCACGATGCAGCCGCCCACGCAGGAGGCGTGGCCGTCCATGTACTTGGTGGTGGAGTGGGTGACGATATCCGCGCCCCATTCCAGCGGGCGGCAGTTGATGGGGGTGGCGAAGGTGTTGTCCACGATCAGGGGCACGCCGTGCGCATGGGCGGCCCTGGCGAACTTCTCGATATCCAGCACCGTCAGGGCGGGGTTGGCGATGGTCTCGCCGAACACGGCCTTGGTATAGGGCCGGAAGGCGGCGTTCAGCTCCTCCTCGGTGCAGTCGGGATCGATGAA
>JALFXH010000158.1 GCA_022786965.1 Clostridiales bacterium | reverse complement strand
GGCGGCGGATGTAAGAACGAACGGTATTGACGGAGATCTGAAGGGCGAGCGCAATGTCCATGGCGGTCTTGCCACGGCTGCGCATGACATTCAGAATTTCGATTTCATGCTTGGTCATATTGAAACCTCCCGGATTTGATTTTTTGGTAATTCCCCTTTTGAATTTGCGATTTTGTGCGTGAGACCCCACGCCCGTTGTCCGGCTATGATGGCACAGAGATTTGACCCGCCCCTGCCGGGCTATTCGCTCCGAAACTTATGCGAATTTGCGCATGAGGCCCCACGCCCGTTGTCCGGACAAGAAGCCCCGGAGATTATGACCGCCCCTCCCCGGCGAAATCCTCCAGCACAGCCGGATTGGTCAGGTAAACTTCCGAGGGCTTTCTTCCCGCTCCGTGGGCGGGTGGCAGCGGCTTGGCGGCAAGATAGCCGTATTCGCACAGCCGATCCAGCACAGGCTGCAGACTCTCGGCGGTCTTGAAACGGCGGCACAGCCGCATGGCATCCCGGCGGGAAAACTCCTCAAGCCGCTCCCGCCTGATGGCGGAGAGCAGATACTGGGCGTTCTTGTTTACGGCATCGGCACCCATGAGGGAATATGCGGCTTTGGCGTGTTCCAGAAAGTATCTGCCGATGGTAACGGCATTCTCCATGGTTTCTCTGTCGACAGAGTCGAACATGGAGTCCTTGGGATATTTCATGACGTGCAGAATGCCGCTGATACGCAGGACGGAACCCACAAACTTACCCGCCCAGTCGGGGATCTCCGCCAGGTCACCTTTCAGCCGGCCTTCCACCTCGTTGAACAAGGTTTCCAGGACTTCCTGGGCACCATCGTCCAGGCTGATTGGCTGCTGCTCATTGTCGCTGGAAAGGATCGCCTCGATCAGATCCTGATACCTGACTCTGACACCTTCCGGGATTGGTTCCGTGGAGAAAGAACGACTGCCAACGGTAGATTTTGGCATGGAGTACAGGAATCGGGCGGTGAGGCCACGACCACGGAAGGTGTTGTTGCTCATCAGCCCGTTCAGCACTTCCGGCTGCACTGCCAGCACCATGGTTAATGCCGGGTGGATGATGCTTTCGCTGGCTCTGCCGATCCGGTCAACCCGGATGGTATCACCGCTGTGACCTTTGAGGAATACATCGATATTCACATTGCGGCTGTACAGGCCGCTGATGATATCGAAGATACCGCCCTCTGCGGAAACCACCGCCGCACAACCGTTGTTCTCGGCCAGAACGGAAGTCAACTTTTCGGAGGTCACATCGTCCACGAAGAGTCGGAGAGGCTTCACCGGTTCGTATTCGGCTATTTCTTTGGCCTTGTTCTTGATATCCTCCTCGGTTGCTTTGCCCTTGGATGCCCGCTCCACCAGACTGCGCTTCTCCTTTTCCAGCTTGCTCAGTTCCATTTGGCTTTTGACAATTTCCGGGCTGCGCCGTTCGTTTTCCAATTTTTCAAATACTTCCACCGGGCGGATCATCATGGACAGCACCGAGGATTTTCGCTCCGCAGGTGGGAGGATGACGACCGTGTAGGTGTTGAGAGGTTCTGCCCAGTCCGCATTGCCCCGGATGAAGTATTTTCCCTGGCTGCACAGGGACACAACGCCCAGAGCCTCCACAGCAGCCATATCCACAGAGGTCTGGGTGGATTCCGCCACCGCCAGCACATAGCGGCGAATGACCTCCGGCAATGCGTCCACGGGAAATGTGGGAAGGTCATATTCATCAAAGGGGATGGGCGTGTCCCAGACTACGGGGCTGGTACTGTTGTAAGCATCCGGCGGGATGTATCCGGGCTGGTTACACATTTTGGCATAGAGCCGTTGCTTTCCTGCCCAGATGCTTTCCAACTCCCGCTCCTCCAGGGGTGGGGAGCATTGCTCGGCAGCCTGGAGGAACAGCTCTTTTGCCTCCGGGGTATCGCCGTACCGTTTGATGATCCTGGCTCCTATCCGGGACATGGTGCTGTTACGGCTCCCCTCAGGAATGGTGCGCCCAATGTTGGCAAAAGCCTGTTCGTTCTCCAGGTCATCCAGAAAGGCATTCAGGGTAATCGTGCCGGGGTGATAGATGACCTGGGGATCTTCCGTGCCGAACAGGAACCGGGCGGCATCCATGGCGTTGGCATCGAAGAATGGAAATGCCGCCAACAGGCGCTGCTTCAGAGCAGTATAGCGGTCTGCATCCCGCTCCGGGTCAATGAGGAAAACAATATGAAACCGGGGACGGGCGCTTTTCTCGCCTTTGGGCTTCATGTGGTGGCGGCTGTAGTGCAGCACATAGGGAACATCGGCAAAGAGGTCTGCAATGTCCTCCGGGGTAATCCAGTCCGCTGCTATCTCGGAGTGGTCATTGTCGCAGTCCCCGGGCAGTGCGGTGGCGACCTCAAAGTTTGCGGTGTTGCGGTAGTTGTTTTTGTACCGGGCGCAGACCATGTCTGTGGAAAAGGCCAGCTTCGCGGAGGCCTCATCCGAGATTTTAACTTCGTTGGGATACAGGCAGTTGGCTGCGTTGCCGATGCACTCTGCCGTGTATACGGTGATTGGTGTGTTTTCGGCCATGGTGATCACTCCTTCCTTAGTTTTTCTTGTTTAGCCAATCATCCAGCGCAGAGCGTGCAATGAGCCATCGCTGCCCTACACGGCGATAAGGAATGGCTCCGCTCCCCAGCAGCCGTACCAGTGTGGGTACGCTGATTCCCAGGTAAGCTGCCGCTTCCTTGAGATTGAATACGGACTTGTGAGAACTCGTTTTCATATATTTCACTCCCTTCTCTTGTGTTTGGCTGTATTATCGCATATAATGGAGGCGAAAATCTTTGCTCTATCGGTAAGAAATCAATTGAATTATACCGTTCTAACGGTAAGATTCTTGGTAAGAAGGAGAGCGGAAATATGGATCTGAAAAGAGAACTGACAGATTATGAGATCGGCGGCATCGGAGACATAAAAAAACACACCCTCCGGTTCCATTCATACAGAATTGGAACAGAGAGTGGGAAACCGGTGGCCTATGCGGTATATGAACCGGAAAAGCCGCCCGAAGTGTTTAAGGGGTATCCAGCGGGTCAGGAACTGCTGATTGATTTGTGTAACCTCCATCTGGAACTGCGGGACAAGTCCATGGAGGAATGCGCACGGATT
>JALFXH010000129.1 GCA_022786965.1 Clostridiales bacterium | reverse complement strand
CGCTCAACATCAGGCATGGTATCTTCCAAAGTAGGTTCTGCCATGGTCAGCACCACAGCGCGGAAATGATTGGTGAACTGGATCCCGCTGGCTTTCAGATCAGCCTGGGCATTCTCAAAGATCGCGATTTCTTTGGGACTGGACAGGTCGGCGGTTTTCATGCGGCTCTGGTAGGCCGAGGCAATGTCCGGCACCAGAACGGTGCAGTCGCCGGACACCTTGGAGCAGCAGCTCAGGCGCCAGCCTTCTGCCCATTCCGCGTCGGAGATGTGCCTGGATTTGATGCTGTCCAGGTCACCCTCCATGAGCCTGACCCGACATTTGCCGCAGGAGCCATTACCGGAGCAAGGAGCGTCAATTGCCACATTGGCCCGGCGGGCAGCCTCCAACAGGTTATCTCCGGTGTTGCAGGTGATGGAGACGGGGGTTCCTCCCTCAATTTGGAAAATCACTTTACTCATATTGGAGCTCCTTCCATTTGGACTTGAATGTTGAAACGCTTGTCAAATACTAATGAAAAAGTTGTACCGGGCGTGCGCTATTTGGAGATAGTGCCTTTGGGTACGATCTGAAAATCATCATCAAAAACGCCAGTGACCAGATTCTTCAGAATCCCACATTTTCCGGGTACGATTTCAAGTGTTCCGCCCAAAAGACTTACCAGCGGCTGGATGTACTCTTTGACGGGGGCAAGGTCATAAGTGCCGGTATCGATCATGTAGAAATGTTCAAAACCCTGATAGATGGTTTTCAGTCGCTCCTCCGCACGAGATTGTCCGCAAAGATTGACCATGCTCTGATAGTCCAACGAGGATTCCCTGAAAAACTCCATCCAGCTGTCCGTCAGGAATATTCCATCTGCTGCCCGGCGAATGCTGGGAACAGAGTCCTGGGAGAGCAGGATATCCACGCAGTCCCTTGTTTTTGGGATGACCAGTTCTGCGGTGGTTGCTCTTAGCTTGGAGGTTCCACCGCCGCAGCCGGAGACACAGATGAGAATCTGATCCACATCCAACTGCTCGTCGATGATTGCCTGCAGATATTCGTGCAATTGACTGGGGCTGCTGTGGAGCTTGGAGGGAAGGAAATACACAGGGTATTCCAGATGATGGTCAGAGAGCAGCTGCATGAGTTCTTTTTTCAGTGTGGGGCAGGAGAGTATCATCCGTTTCATCAGACACCCCCCGTGGTTCAGTGCCGCTTACGGGTAGCATACAGACTGCCAATATGCCGCCATGAACTGTTTTCCAGAACCGTTATATGGTTCCACTGAAAGGAATTTGCGTTGATGCAAGAGAAAACCCACTTTTCATTCGGATTCTCCGCAGCCGTACCAACCAGTTTGTCACCTTCTTTAACAAAGCGAAGGCGCTGCATATATGCTTCGCAGGTGTAGGTAACATCATAGCATTTCGCTTGGGCATTGAACATCCGAATTGACATGCCATATTCCCCGCCGGTCTGAGACCTTCCGGTCATGGTATCCCGCGTGGAGCAGAGCAACATATCCCCGATTCCAGTACCGTTCAGGATCCGACGAAAGAGCCATTCCCCCTGAATATCCCGGCGAATACCATCTTGATTGTCGTGATAGCTGAAATCCCAGTCGCCGATCAGCGGCGCGAACCAGTCAAATTCCGGTGGGATTTTTGTGGTGTACTTACTGATGAGCGCAGATGTGAAGTAATCCATGATTGTTTCCTCCTATTTTGTTTTTCTGGTTATACGGCAGGAACTGTTGCCGGGCAGGTCAAATTTTCGGAATTGATCCGGGGAATCCTGAACACAGGAATCCCGGGGAGGGTCATCCTCTGTTACCTTTCCGCCTGAATGAATACAAAACGCAATGCCTGCCCCGGGTTAAGAAGGGAAAAGCATTGCGTTCGTGTATCGATATGGGGTAGGAGGCGAATCCCTGACCCTTCTCCATTAGTATATCACAGTTTGTCTAAAATGCGAAATGCAGTTTTCCATATATCGTATTACAAATCAGATATAGCCTGATATAAGGAGGCAGCAGATTCATGTGGAATCTGCTGCCATCTGTTATTTCATGCGAAGAATGCGGACAGAATTCAGCAGGCACAGCATGGATACGCCGGTATCGGCAAACACGGCAATCCACATATTCGCAAATCCGAACAGACCCATTAGCATGACGATAAACTTGACCGCCAGCGCAAAGTAGACGTTCTGCCAGGAAATGCGGCTGGTGTTCCGGGCAATTTTGACTGCGTCGGGAATGGCGGACATTTCGGAGTTCATGAACACCACATCGGCAGCTTCAATGGCGGCATCCGCGCCGCTTCCCATGGCAGCGCCCACATCCGCACCTGCCAGTACCGGCGCATCGTTGATGCCGTCGCCTACAAACATAACACTGCCCCGAGCCTGACGAATCCTTTGCAGCTCAGACAGCTTGTTTTCCGGCAGGAGCTTGGCATGAACCTCGTCAATACCGGTCTGTTTAGCCACATGCTCGGCGCTGTCCTGGGCGTCGCCGGTCAGCATGGCTGTGACAATACCCAGTTCTTTGATCCGGGAAATGGCTTCCACGGCATCGTCCTTCAGCGTATCAGAGATCACGATATTGCCGATGAATGTTCCGTTTCTGGCAACCAACACCTCGGTGCCAAAAGCGGTTTTTCGATAGGC
>JALFXH010000085.1 GCA_022786965.1 Clostridiales bacterium | reverse complement strand
TGACAACGTTGTTGTCCTCTACCTTAATCTCCACTCCGGCGGGAATGGCGATAGGAGCTCTACCAATTCTAGACATTCCTATAACCCTCCTTACCAGACAAATGCCAGGACTTCGCCGCCGACATGGGCCTTGCGGGCCGCTTTGTCAGTCATGACGCCCTTGGAAGTGGATACGATGGCGATACCCAGGCCGCGCAGAACCTTGGGCAGCTCGTCCGCGCCGGCATACACCCGCAGGCCGGGCTTGGACACGCGGCGCAGACCGGAGATGACCTTCTCCTTACCGGCGCCATACTTCAGAGTGATGCGGATGACACCCTGAGTGCCGTCGTCGATGAGCTGGAAGTTCTTGATATAGCCTTCATCCAGCAGGATCTGAGCGATGGACTTCTTCATGTTGGACGCGGGGACGTCCACGGTGTCATGCTTGGCGTTGTTCGCGTTGCGGATGCGGGTGAGCATATCCGCAATGGGGTCCGTGATATGCATGAGATATACCTCCTTATAAGATTACCGGAAAATCCGGTACAGACGGTAAGGTATCGGGGGTAGGCGCTCCCCGACCTGTTGACCGCCTTCGCGCCTTTGGCGCTATCAAAACCGCCGTGAGGCGGGCTTGACCAAAGTCACCTTGCAAGCCAAAACCCCGTACTCACACCCCGGGATTTTCCGGTGGGGATTACGGGTTTTTTGCACCGCCCAACGGTGTCGGGCGTGCCATTTTTAAGTCCTCTGGCGCACAAGCACTTTATTGTACCCCATAAATCTGGGAATTGCAAGGGTTTTTTGCTTCGCGCACACGAGTGCGTGGTCAGCTTTTGTCTGGAAGAGACCGGCTGCGGTGCAGCCGGTCTCTTTTTCGACTCATTTCAGGGGCAAGCCTCTTAGGGACCTGCCAGGGTCTTGGTGAAGATCGCTTTGTCAGACAAGGCGGAGCGGCGCAGGCGTACTTTGTGTACGTCAAGCCACTAACTGCCCACTGACCAATCTTGCACCGCGGATTGGTGAGGAAAATGTTCCTGGGCGATGTGCGGGACGCGCCGCCGTACTTTGTGTACGGCAAGCGGACCTCACGAAGCACAGGGGCATTTAACTTACCAAGAAGCCTTCTTCACGCCGGGGATCTGGCCCTTGTAAGCCAGCTCGCGGAAGCAGATACGGCAGATGCCGTAGTCACGCAGGTAGGCGTGGGGACGGCCGCAGAGCTTGCAGCGGTTGTAGCGGCGGCTGGAGAACTTGGGCTCAGCCTGCTGCTTCAGGATCATAGACTTCTTTGCCATTTGCTATATCCTCCTAATCAAGCGGTGAAGGGAGCGCCCAGCTGGGTCAGCAGCTCTTTGGCTTCCTCGTCGGTGGTAGCGGTGGTGCAGATTGCGATATCCATACCACGGATCTTGTCCACCTTGTCGTACTCGATCTCAGGGAAGATCAGCTGCTCCTTCAGACCGAAGGCGTAGTTGCCCCGGCCGTCAAAGGAGTTGGGGTTGATGCCGCGGAAGTCGCGGACACGGGGCAGAGCCACGCTGAACAGACGGTCCAGGAACTCGTACATCTTGTCGCCCCGCAGGGTGACTTTGACGCCAACGGTTTCGCCCTCACGGAGCTTGAAGTTAGCGACGCTCTTGCGCGCCTTGCAGGTGATGGGCTTCTGACCGGTGATGGTGGCCAGATCCTTGCAGATGGCCTCGATCTCCTTGGCATTGTTCTTGCTGTCGCCGCAGCGGACATTGACGATGACCTTGTCCAGCTTGGGGATCTGCATAACGCTCTTATAGCCGAACTTCTTGTTCAGAGCGGGAGCGATCTCAGCGACATATCTTTCTTTCATTCTGCTAGCCATGAAATTACTCTCCTCTCATCAGATTTCGGCGCCGCACTTGCGGCAGATGCGGACCTTCTTGCCGTCCTCGATCTTGTGACCGACCCGGACGCCCTTGCCGCACTTCTCGCAGAACAGGGCAACCTTGCAGGCGCGGATGGGGGTCTCCTTCTTCACGATGCCGCCGGCCTCGCCCTGCTGACGGGGCTTGGTGTGGCAAGTTGCGACGTTGACCTTCTCCACGATGACCTTGTTCTCGCTGGGCATGGCCACCAGGACCTTGCCCTTAACGCCCTTGTCCTTGCCGGACAGGACGATAACGGTATCATTCTTCTTAATGTTCATTCCTTCGGTCCTCCATTAGATGACTTCGGGAGCCAGAGACAGGATCTTCATGTAATCCTTCTCACGCAGCTCACGGGCCACAGGTCCAAAGATACGGGTACCCTTGGGGTTGCGGTCCTCCTTGATGATCACGGCAGCGTTCTCATCAAAGCGGACATAGGAGCCGTCCTCACGGCGAACGCCGCGCTTGGAGCGGACGATGACAGCCTTGACAACCTCGCCCTTCTTCACAGTGCCGCCGGGGGTAGCCTTACGGACGGAAGCAACGATGACGTCACCGATGTTGCCGTACTTGCGCTTGGAGCCGCCCAGCACACGGATGCAGTGGATTTCCTTGGCGCCAGTGTTGTCGGCAACCTTCAGATAGCTTTCTTCCTGAATCATTTGTTTCCGACCTCCTTACTTCGCCTTCTCGATGATGCGGACCAGTCTCCAGCGCTTGTCCTTGGACAGGGGCCGGGTCTCCATGACTTCCACGGTGTCGCCGATGCCGCACTCGTTATTCTCGTCGTGGGCCTTCAGCTTGTAGGTCCGCTTCATGGTCTTCTTGTACAGAGGATGCTGCACGCTATCCTCGATTGCAACCACAATGGTCTTGTCCATCTTGTCGGAGACGACCTGACCGATTCTGGTTTTACGGAATGCTCTATTCTCAGTCATTTACGTATCCTCCTCAGACGTTGGTCTTCTCGCGAATAATGGTCTTGACGCGGGCAATGTCCTTCTTGGTCGCGGCGATCTGCATGGGGTTGTCCAGCTGGTTGGTTGCGTGCTGCATTCTCAGCATGAACAGGTCCTTCTTCAGCTCGTCCAGCTTCTTGGTCAGCTCTTCGACAGACAGGTTCTTCAGTTCCTTTGCCTTCATCATTATTCACCACCAATCTCAGTTTCGGCTTCCTTGGTGATGATCCGGGTCTTGATGGGCAGCTTGTGCTGCGCCAGACGCAGAGCCTCGCGGGCGACCTCTTCGGACACGCCGCCGATCTCAAACATCACCTTCTGATTCTTAACGACTGCGACCCAGCCTTCGGGAGCGCCCTTACCGGAACCCATACGGGTGCCCAGGCCCTTCTTGGAATAAGGCTTGTCGGGGAAAATCTTGATCCAGACCTTACCGCCACGCTTGGTGTAACGGGTCATGGCGATACGGGCGGCCTCGATCTGGTTGCCGGTGATCCAGCCGGGCTCCAGAGCCTGGATACCGAACTCACCGTAAGCAACCTTGTTACCGCGGGAGGCAGTGCCGGTCATACGACCACGCTGAACCTTGCGGTACTTAGCTCTCTTAGGCATCAGCATTAGCGGTTACCTCCTTCACGGTTGTAGTTTCTTCTCTCGCCGCCCTGACGACGGTCGCCATTGCGGCGGTCACCGCCACGACGGTCACCGTTACGGCGCTCGCGGCGCTCACGGGGAGCGGGCTCGGGAGCGGCGGCGCGCAGGGTGGTGTTCAGCACTTCGCCCTTGTAGATCCACACCTTCACGCCGATGCGGCCGTAGGTGGTGGCAGCCTCAGCGAAGCCGTACTCGATGTCGGCACGGATGGTCTGCAGGGGGATGGTGCCCTCGTGATAGCTCTCGGAGCGGGCGATTTCGGCACCGCCCAGACGGCCGGCGCAGGTGACCTTGATGCCCTTGGCACCCAGGCGGGTGGCCTGCTGCATGGCCTTCTTCATGGCCCGGCGGAAGGAGATACGCTTCTCCAGCTGCTGAGCGATGTTCTCAGCCACCAGCTGAGCGTTCAGGTCGGGGCTGCGGACCTCAACGATGTTCAGGTTCACGCTCTTGCCCAGCTTGCCTTCCATCTCCTTGCGAAGGTTCTCGATCTCGGCGCCAGCCTTGCCGATCACCACGCCGGGACGGGAGCACCACAGGTTGATCTTGACCTTGCCGTTAGAACGCTCGATCTCGATCTTAGCCACGCCAGCGGCGTACAGCTTGTTCTTCAGATACTTACGGATGTTGTAATCCTCGACCACCAGGTCGCCCACCTTGTCCTCACGGGCATACCAGCGGGAATCCCAGTCCTTGATTACACCAACGCGCAGTCCATGGGGATTAACTTTCTGTCCCATAGCTACCTCCTGATTAAGCCTTCTCGCTCACACCGATGGTGATGTGAGTGGTTCTCTTGTTGATCCGAACGAAACCACGACGGGAAGCGATGCGGCCGCGCTTCAGGATGGGGCCGGGGTTCGCCACGCAGGTGGAAACGTACAGGTTTTCAGCGTTCATGCCGTTGTTGTGCTCAGCGTTGGCAACAGCGCTCTTCAGCAGCTTGGCCATGGGCTCACAGGCTGCCTTGGAGGTCTGGCTCATCAGAGCGGCGGCGGTCTTGACGTCCTTGCCGCGGATCATGTCGCAAACCAGCTTGACCTTACGAGGAGACATACGGACGAATTTAACATGTGCAAAAACTTCCATCATTCTACCTCCTTACTTGCTGTTCGCAGTCTTGCTGCCGGAGTGGCCACGGAAGGTACGGGTGGGGACGAACTCGCCCAGCTTGTGACCGACCATGTCCTCGGTGATATAGACGGGAACGTGCTTCCGACCGTCGTGGACAGCGATGGTGTGACCAACGAAGGAGGGGAAGATGGTGGAAGAACGAGACCAGGTCTTCAGAACCTTCTTTTCACCGGCCTTGTTCAGCTCCTCCACGCGCTTGTACAGCTCAGGAGCTACGAAAGGGCCCTTCTTGATACTTCTGCTCATTTCATTTCCTCCTTACTTGCTGTTTCTGCGCTTGACGATGAACTTATTGGAGCGGTTCTTCGTCTTGCGAGTCTTGTAACCCAGTGCGGGCTTGCCCCAGGGAGTCACAGGACCGGGACGGCCGACAGGAGCGCGGCCCTCACCACCACCGTGGGGATGGTCGCAGGGGTTCATAACAGAACCGCGGACGGTGGGACGGATACCCATATGGCGGGTACGGCCGGCCTTACCGATGTTCACGTTTTCGTGATCGATGTTGCCTACCTGACCAATGGAGGCCATGCAGTTGAGCTGAACGTTGCGCAGCTCGCCGCTGGGCAGACGGATCATGCCGTACTTGCCTTCCTTAGCCATCAGCTGGGCCATGTTGCCAGCGGCGCGGGCCAGCTGGGCGCCCTTACCGGGGTACAGCTCCACATTATGGATTACGGTACCGACGGGGATATTCGCCAGGGGCAGGGCATTGCCGGGTTTAATAT
>JALFXH010000128.1 GCA_022786965.1 Clostridiales bacterium | reverse complement strand
CCGGTCACGCTCCACGGCGATGGCGATGGGTTTCTTCGCTTCCTTCAGGTAGGCCTCCCGCCAGACGCCGAAGGGGATAAAGGTGGGGTCCAGCTTGGGGGGATGCTTCATCTGGTATTCAATGCCTAAATACTGCATGGTAGTTCCTCCTGTTATGTTTTTTTGTAAGAATTGCCGGGGCGGTGCCCCGGCATTTTTCTCAGCAATACTTGGCGACGGCGGCCTGAATCATGGCAACGCACTCGTCGGCGATGGGGTAATCGCTGTCGATGAGCTCTGCCAGAGGAGCCCGGACGGAGCCGCAGTCGGGGCAGCCCATCTTCCGCAGCACTTCCTTTATCATGCTGTACATATTGCCGTGGCCGGAGCACAGCTTGTAGATGATCCGGCAGCAGTCGTTCTGGATTTCCAGAGCGGTGTCCAGACGGCCTTCCTTGACGCACTCGTAGAGCTTGATGTACAGCTCGGGCATGGCGCCGTAGGTGCCGCCGATGCCGCCGGTGGCGCCCATGACCAGACCGGAAATCAGCTGCTCGTCGGGACCGTTGAAGACGATGGCGCCCTCGTCACGCCACATCTGGATGTCCTGAGTGGGCATGGAGGAGTTTTTGACGCCGATGCACCGGGGGTTCTTCAGCATTTCCTTCAGCAGGGGCACATTCAGAGCCACGCCCGCCAGCTGGGGGATGTTGTAGATAATGAAGTCGGTGTTGGGGGCGGCGGCGGAAATGTCGTTCCAGTACTTGGCGATGGCGTAGGGAGGCAGGTGGAAGTAGATGGGGGGAATGGAAGCGATGGCATCCACGCCCAGGCTCTCAGCGTGAGCAGCCAGCTCCTGAGAATCGGCGGTGTTGTTGCAGGCAACGTGGGCGATGATGGTCAGCTTGCCCTTGGCCTCGGCCATAACGTTCTCCAGAACCACTTTGCGCTCTTCCTTGCTCTGGTAGATGCACTCGCCGGAGGAGCCGCCAACGTACAGACCCTTGACGCCCTTTTCCACGAACCAGCGGGTCAGCGCCCGGACGCCCTCGGGGTTAATCTTGCCCTCGGCGTCATAACAGGCATAAAACGCGGGAATAATGCCCTGATATTTCTCGATATTCATTGAAAATCACCTCATAAATTATGTTATTTGGCTGAATTTTACACTTTGAACTTGTAGCAGGCCTTTTCCACAAGGGTGCTGCTGCCGTCCGCGACCTTGACCATGTGCGCGTCCTCGGGGAAGACGATGAGAATATCCTCGGTGGTCATGGGGCACCAGACCTCCACGTCGCCCTCATAGCCGATGAAGTCCTCCTCGGGCTTCTGTGTCACCATCTTCAGCCCCGCCGCGTTGGCCACACCGATCTTTTCATGACCGGACAGGAGAACGTGGATATCTCCGTATTTCCCGTGGCCTTCCCAGATGGCCTGCTCCCGGGGCATGGTCTGGTAGTCAAAGCGGTTGACGAAGGTTTGATCGCCGTCAATCTCATTGCGGCCCTTGTGCAGCTGGCGCAAATCCGCGCTCAGCAGATGACGGATGGCGCTGTCCAGACTGCTGCTCATGCCCAGATAACGCCTCAGGTTTTCGCGTTTTGTATAGATCAAAAAACCACCCTCTTAAGATGAAATTCGGGAGAAAACTTGTCCATAACCATGATAGCATGGCCAGTGAAAGAATGCAATAGGGGAACTGCTTTTGAAAATATGACATAATGCACAAAAATTCTGAAAATAAATTTCACAATCGAGCATGAGAAAACCATTGACAGAAGCAGAATTGTTGTTTATTATGTATGCAAACGGAGAACAACCGGAGAAAAACATGGTAAATTTCACAATGTATTCAACGGCACCTGCCGATGAAGATATTATTTTATGAGGAAAGGTCGAGAAAACATGAAAAAACTGATCGCGGCACTTCTGATTGTCGCAACCTGCGCCCTGGCTCTGGCCGGATGCGGCTCCAGCGCCGCCCCCGCCGCACAGGCTGAGAAGAACGTTACCCTGAAGATCGGCTTCCAGGCCAACAGCTCCTCCAACGAGTACAAGGCTGCGGAGCTGATGGCTGAGAAGGCCAAGGAGTACTCCAACGGCACCATCACCGTTGAGATCTATCCCGGCGGACAGCTGGGCGATGACCGGGCCATGATCGACCAGGTCGCCGCCGGCGCTCTGGACATGGTCTTCGCCGAGACCGGCAGAATGGGCCTGTGGGAGCCTGAGCTGGAGATCTTTGGCTACCCCTTCGCCTTCGATGACTTCGATCACATGACCAGAACCCTGAACGACACCGAGTACGGCAAGTCCATCTACGCCAAGCTGGAGGCCCGGGGCTGGAAGGTTCTGGCTGACGCCTACAACGGCACCAGACAGACTACCTCCAACAAGAAGATCGAGTCCATCGACGACATGAAGGGCATGAAGCTGAGAGTTCCCAACGCTGACGCCAACCTGGCCTTCGCCAAGTACTCCGGCGCTGCCGCCACTCCCATGCCTTTCGCGGAAGTTTACCTGGCTCTGAAGACCAACGCCGTTGACGGTCAGGAGAACCCCCTGTCCACCATCGACGCCCAGAAGTTCTACGAGGTTCAGCCCTACTGCGCGCTGACCGGCCACATCATCAACGACAACACCTACATCATCAGCAAGGTTGTCTTTGATAAGCTGTCTCCCGCTCAGCAGGAAGCCATCACCAAGGCGGCTCAGGAAGCGGCTCAGTTCCATACCGAGACCTTCCAGAAAGATGAAGAGGCCCTGATTGAGAAGTTCGAGCAGAACGGTGTGACCATTACGACTCCGGACAAGGCTCCCTTCCGTGAGGCCTGCGCTCCGATGTACGATGAGTACGTTGCCAAGTACGGCGACGCTGCCGTAAAGGCCATCGAGGAAGCTAGAAAGTAAGCTGTAAGCAAGGGGCCCCCGCGGCCCCTTCCCTACATTGGTATCTACGGTCTTTGGGAGTGTATCAATTATGAAAGTTGGCAAAACCACGATCAAAACGCCTGCCGACGTCATTCACGTCCTGGAAAAAGCGGAACAGTATGTAGCGGTGATCCTCTTCAACATTATTCTGTTCTCCCTTTTCTGGCAGGCGCTTTCCAGAAAAATCGGTTCTCCTTCCGCCTGGACGGATGAGACTGCCCGGCTTCTGTTCGTGTGGATGGGTGTTCTGGGCTGCCATCTGGCCCAGAAGGAAAACATCCACGTCAGAATCGACGCGATTCTCCTGGCTCTGCCCAAGAAGGTTCAGCTGGTGATCGAAGCGGCCATCAACGTGGTCATGATCGGTCTGCTGTCCCTGATCTTCTATCACACCTTCTCCATCGTCCAGAGAAAGTCCTATACTCCGCTGGTCACCCTGGGCATCGGTGAGAGCTGGCTCTACGGCGCCATGTTCCTGTGGACGGCCCTGACCATCATCGAGATGATCGCCCAGCTGGTGAACATCGTCCGGCACGGCGAGGTCGTCCGGGCCTGGGTTCTCGAGGACGCGAGAAACGACTTCTATGACATAAAGGAGTGGGAGTAAGTATGCACATGATAATGACCTTCATTTTATGGTTTGTCCTGATCATGCTGGGCGTTCATGTGGGTTACGCTCTGATCATGTCCTCACTCTTCTTCTTCACCGTATCCGGCAGCCTGAATCTGGTTCCCTTCGCTCTGGAGCAGATGTTTAACGGCGTCAACAGCCAGACCCTGCTGGCGGTGCCCTTCTTCGTTCTGGCGGGCAACCTGATGAACGGCGGCGGCGTTACCACCCGAATCTTCGATTTCGCCGCCTCCATGATCGGTCACAAAAAGGGCGGTCTGGCTCACGTCAACGTGCTGGCTTCCCTGATCTTCTCCGGTATGTCCGGTTCCGCTCTGGCGGACGCCGGCGGACTGGGCCAGCTGGAAATCAAGAGCATGAAGGACGCCGGCTTTGACGAAGGCTTCGCCGGCGGCATCACCGCGGCAAGCTGCATCATCGGCCCTCTGGTTCCTCCCTCCACCCCGCTGATCATCTACGCTGTGCTGGCAAACCAGAGCGTTGAGAAGCTGTTCATGGCCGGTTTCCTGCCGGGCCTGCTGACCACCGCCGCCCTGATGATCATGTGCGCTTTCCTGGCTCACAAGCGGAACTACCCCTCCGAGCCCAAGAGAAGCTGGGGCTACCGGTTCCGCTCCTTCAAGAAGAGCTTCTGGGCTCTGCTGACCCCCCTGATCATCCTCTTCGGCATCTTCACCGGCTACTTCACCCCCACCGAGGCTGCCGTGGTTGCCGCGCTGTACACCATGATCCTGGGCTTCTTCGTGTACAAGGAGCTGACCCTCAAGAGCTTCTTCAAGATCTGCCTGGACTCCATCAAGACCAGCGGCACCATCGTGCTGATGATCCTGGGCGTCACCCTGTTCCAGTTCGTCATCTCCCGTGAGCAGATGCCTCAGGCCATCGCCACCTTCTTCACCAGCAACGTGGATTCCAAGCTCATGCTGCTGCTGATGATCAACATCGTGCTGCTGATTCTGGGCACCTGCATCGACGCGCTGCCCCTGCAGATGATCCTGGTTCCCATCCTGCTGCCCGCGGTTATGGCTTACGGCATCAATCCCATCCAGTTCGGCGTTGTGGTCATCTTCAACCTGATGATCGGCATCCTGACGCCCCCCATGGGCACAGCCCTGTTCGTGGTTTCCCGGGTCGGCAATATGCAGTTTAAGACGCTGGTCAAGGGCGTTCTCCCCTTCCTGATCCCCCTGATCATCACCCTGATTCTGCTGAACGTCTTCCCCCAGATCACCCTGTTCCTGCCCACCCTGCTCACCGGCGGCGTGTAATCACCCACTTCGATTCTTCCCACCTCTCAAGTATGAGGGGTGGGGGTTCCTTTGGTAAATTCAATCACTTGAAATCATCCTTCCGCAGTGGTATGATGATTTCGACAAATTACAGGAGGTAACTTCAAAATGGATCGTGAAAAATTTCTGGCCCAGCGTCAGTGGATTCGTGACCAGCTGGCAAATGTGGCCGATTTCTGGCTGAAAAACGGCATGGACGCCGAGCACGGCGGCATCTACACCTGCCTGGACCGCACCGGTAAAATCTACTCCACCGACAAGAGCGTGTGGATGCAGGGCCGCTGCGGCTGGACCTATGCCTATCTGTGCCATGTGTACGGCGTGAAGGAGGAGTGGCTGGCCGCTTCCAAGAGCTGCATCGACTTCCTCGAGAAGTACTGCGTCAACCACGAGGCCGGCGGACGGCTGTACTTTACTGTCACCGGCGACGGCAAGCCTCTGCGTCAGCGCCGCTACTGCTACTCCGAGGCCTTCTACTGCATCGCCAACGCCGAGTATTACGGCATTACCGGCGAGAAGGAGCACCTGGAGCGGGCGCGCCGGGCTTACGATATGTACTGGAATCTGAACCACGGTATGCCAGACCCCACCGGCATGGGCCCCAAGACCATCCCCGAGACCCGTACCGGCCGCAGCCTGGGCATTCCCATGATCATCCTGAACGTCACCGGCGTCATGAAGCGGGTGGACCCCGCCAACGCTGCCCTGTACGATGCCCGGGCCAAGGAGTGCATCCACGACATCTTCGCCTACCACGTCAAGCCCGATCTCAAGTGCACCCTGGAGAACGTGGCCCCCGACGGCACCCCCCGGCTGGACATCACCGAGGGCCGTATGGTGAACCCCGGCCACGACATCGAGTGCAGCTGGTTCCTGATGGACTACGCCAACGAGGTAGGCGACAAGGAACTGCATGAGAAGGCCATCAACGTCTTCGACATGGCCTTCAACATGGGCTGGGACAAGGAGTACGGCGGCATCCTGTACTTTATGGACTGCCTGGGCAATCCTCCCGAGGCCTACGAGCACGACATGAAGCTGTGGTGGCCCCACAACGAGGCCCTCATCGCCTCCATGATGATCTACCGGGATACGAAGGACGAGAAGTATCTGGATATCTTCTACCAGATTCTGGACTACTGCAAAACCTACTTTGCCGACGAGTACGGCGAGTGGTACGGCTACCTCCGCCGGGACGGCAAGCCCACCCAGCCCGCCTGTAAGGGTTCCACCTTCAAGGGTCCCTTCCATGTACCCCGCTGCCTGATTCTGGTTGACCAGATGATGACCGAGATTTTGGGCGAGTAAGGCACTGATGATATCAGAGCTTCCGCCGGTTATATGAATTAAAAATGCTCCCTTTATGCCAGACAGTGAAGGAAAAGACACTGCCCGGTCATGGAGGGAGCATTGTTATACTAATATGCGATTAAAATCAGACAGTCTTTCCGGCCTAAATTGCGCTAAAATGCGTTCTCGTCCTTGATGGGCAGCAAGTCCATCTGCATCCTCGGCCTTTTTTATCACGATTTATTCGCGGAAATGCAAGTCTACTTTCAATCGCATATTAGTATTATTTGAGAGAGCCACTGATTCACAGTGACGGGACTTTCCAAAGCGGTTAAGCCTACGGTCAATCACAGCTTCAGCGTACTTAGCTGCCCGTCTTTGGCGTCCAGATTGAACAGAAGGCAGCCGCAGTGCCCTTTGAAGGTGGGGTAGCAGATGATTTTCAGATTTGTGTCGATCTCCGGGCTGTAGGACACGATTTCCAGGGTTTTTCCGTAGAGCGCCGCCTGCTCATAGCAGCTCAGCCACTTGGAATCCATGTTGGAAAACAGACTGCCGAAGGAACTTCCGATCAGGGATTTCAGAGGTATTTTTTCCAGCCTTGCCAGCGCCGGATTGCCGTAGCGGAAAATCCAGTCCACCGCGTGCCGGTCTTCGTTGAATACCATCTCAATGTCTGTGAAGGCAAAGGGCGCGTTGTCAAAGCAGCGGTAATGGTTGTGGTATTCCTCGGGTGTGGTGGGGACGCCTTCGTCGCTGAACCTGTCGATGAACTGCTTTTTCCGGGAGGCAAGCTGCTTGCGGATTTGGGATTCCCGGTAGGGGGGATAGCTCAGAGCTTCCCCACTGATGAGGTTGACGGTGTCCGTAACACTGTGAATCGCCATGACAGACACCAGCCGGCTGCGGCTGACCTTGAGAAAGCCATCCCCCAGACCCCTTTCCAGTGCGGACAAGGTAGTTCTGGTCCGGTAGACCATCCCGTCAATAAGGTGAATCTGAGCATGACTCCCTTCCACATCCGTGTATAGAATCGAATTCACCGGCAGCATGATCCGCCGGCGTTTGACCACGATATTCAGATAAGCGCCGTCGGAAAAGCCCCGTACATCCGCTTCCGGCTCCCAAGCCGCTTGCGCTTCCGCGACGGGAGACACACTCTTTCCCACAGCCGGGGCAGGCTGCTTTTCTGGCTTGAAAGGGCGGGGCGCTTTTATGTCAACGCTTGCCGGAGGGCAGTTTCGCGCGGCGCAGAGCTGCGCCACCAGCGCCGGTTTCAGCCGGGACACACATTTCAGCCGCTCCCCGCTGTTCAGGACGACCATATCATCAATGTGGTGAATCTGGGCGATGTTGACCAGACACCCTCGCCCGGTGGGAAGAAAGCTGTCTCCCAGCAGTGTTTTCAGCTCATCAAACGTGATCCGGGATTTATAAACACCGCCAAATTCCATATGGATATTCGCGTAGTTTCGATCCATCAGGACGTAGTGAATGTCACTGACTTCCAGATCTGTTTGGGTTCTTCCTGTCTTGACCATGATGGTGCTTGCTTTCGGCATTCGTATTTCCTCCCGCGTGTACTTTCTGTTATTATGGCATATTCTGCGGGATAGCGCAACTGTTTTCAGATACGCTTTGGTATTAAAATCATGTAAGGCTCCCCATACATTTCTCCACAGGCTTTGACGGGATTTTATCCCGGCGCATTGACAAGTTATACACGCCGTATTTCAGCCGGTCAATCAGAGTGCGCGCCAGCACCGGGTCATCCTTACAATGCTCCGCTACGATTTTCGGCGCGTCAAAGAAGAGAAATTCCCAGGAATTCAGTCGGTCTGTTCCATAGGTGTTGGTATGATGCAGCGCATTTCCCGGAAAGTAGGTAATGACTCCGCTTCGGTAATCGGTCTTGCCCAGGTCGGAAAGCAAATAGCCATAGCCATCCCGACAAACGCCAACCTCGGTCAGGCTATGGAAATGCAGGGTCGGCACATCATTTCCATAATTGCGAATCCAGGTTTTTCCCATCAGCGCCAGCGCGCATTCGTCTTGCGGCAGGGAATAGTAGCGTATCTCCAATCTTGTTTTCATATGTCCATTGCCGCTCATCTTCGCGCCTCTAATGAAATCCGTATAGTTGTGAATGCAGCACTGCAAAATGGATTAAGCGTTTACATTTATCATAGCATAGAAATGATGGATTATCCGGCCCAGCATCACATTTTGCCAAGAAAAGTAGGAGAGCGTCAGATCTGGAATATAGTAGTCTCCAACGCGAATGTACTGGATTTTCATGTGCAATCCTCCTTTTGGTTGGTGCTGCTATTGTACAGAAGGAGGAATGTTTCGTCGAATGTACAAAGCCACCGGTTCTGCGCAAGGCAAAACCGGGGGTCATGAACTCAGTATGTAATATCTTTGATATAAAAAAATCCGAACCCGTTCCCGATGGGGAACAAGTTCGGATTTTTCATGTATGTTGGACGATATAGGACTCGATTAAATTGAGGAGCATCCGGCGTCAAGCCGCCGGATGGTGACAGTCCACGGGACTGTCACATATAGATGGGTTCGAGTCCTATTTCTAATACCATACCAATAGGAAAAGCACACCCAAAGGGTGTGCTTCTGGTGGACGATATAGGACTCGAACCTATGACCTTCCGCACGTCAAGCGGATGCTCTAGCCAGCTGAGCTAATCGTCCATAGGCACTTTTGCAGTGCCTGATTAGTATACATGAGCGGCGGGGTTTTGTCAAGCTTTTTTTACCGCCTCTGACAAAAAAGGCCGTGGCGGTTGCAGTACCAGTATAGCCATCCGTGGCCCCGGAGCTGCATCCGGGTCTGGGCATCTCCCTCGGGGTAGAATTTCATCAGCTGAATCCGGTCCGTGGTGACAAATGCCGCGAAGGAGATGCAATGCTCCTTGGTCATGGGGTGGCGGATGGTGAGATAGTGCTCGTCCTCTACCGTCTCCACGGTCAGGATGTGGTGTTCCTCCGGCTCCTCGGCTTCCAGCGGGGGCAGGGTCACGCCGCAGCAGCTGACCATGGCGTCTCCAAAGCCCCAGAGCACATTGCCGCAGACCGGACAGACGTAGAATTTGGCCCGCAGCAGATTGCTGGAACGGTTCCGGTTGGTAATCTGCTCTCCGTTCATCAGCTCGATGACGGACACGCCCAGAGCCTGGCTCAGGGGCTGCAGCAGAGAGATGTCTGGCAGGCCCTTGGCGGTTTCCCACTTGGACACGGTCTTGCTGCTGACGCCGATTTTGTCTCCCAGCTCCGCCTGGGTCATGTGATTTGCTTCCCGCAGAAATTTGATGGTGGTTCCTGTGACATAGGTATTCATTGCGGTCACTTCCTTTCTGGAAACATCCTACCACAGGTACGAAAAACCGGCAACCTGCGCATCGTAGACAGGCTGCCGGATTTGTTTCGTTACGCCGCGTCAGGCAATGTGGTTTCCTCGGTTTCCACAGCTGTCTCGGCAATTGTCTCTTCAGCCGTTTCCGCTTCCAGCCATTCGGGGTGGTTCGGCAGATCCAGATAATACTGCTCCCGGTCGGCCTTGGCCTGGGCCAGATCCTCCTGACAGGTCTTCAGGCCCTCGCCGATGATCTTCATGGTGCGCTCATAGGAATTGCCCGCCAGCTTCACCTGATCGGCGCTCATGCCCAGATTGCCCCATTCGGCTTCGTTTTCCTTGTCCAGAGGAACGATGTTGTATTCCTTTACGCCGGTGTTGGACTGCATATTCACCCAGGTGGGCAGGGCGTCCACTCCCGCCACATACACCTTGCCGTCGGAATACTTTTCAAAGGTCACGGTGAACAGCACGCCGTCCTCGCCGTGGGCGCCGGGACACGCCGAGACGTAGCCGTTGCGCTGGTTGGACACGGCGTTGCCCAGAGAATAGATGCAGTAGGTTTTGTGGCCGGGATTTTCCGTGCTTTCCAGCACCGCCATGGGCTGGACAACGTGGGGATGGCCGCCTACGATGACGTCAAAGCCCATGTCGCATAGCTTCTGGGCCATCTTCTGCTGGGCTGCGTTCTCAGTAAGTTGGTACTCCTGCCCCCAGTGCAGGAGAATCATGGTGGCTTCCGCGCCGTCAGCCTTCATGCCCTCCAGAATGGGCCCAAGCTCATTATACAGCTTGTCCGGGTTGTTGTTGGCGAAGTAGTTCATCTGGCCCTCGTCCTTCACCGGGGTCAGGCCGTTGAGGGAGAAGGAGCTGCCATAGTCGGCGTAGGCCCAGGTGTAGCAGACCATTCCGATTTTAATGCCGTTCACATCCACCACGGCGTAGCGGTTCTCTCCGCTGAGCTGAGAGCCCAGCGTGGCCAGCCCGGCGTCCCGCACGATTTCGATGGTGCGCTTGATGCCGTCGTTCATGGTGTCGCCGGCGTGGTTGTTGGCGGTGAGCAGCATATCAAAGCCCGCGTCTTTCACGGCGTCGATCAGTGGATCGGGGCAGTTGAAGGCTGGGTTGCCCTGATAGGGGTAATTATCGCCGCCGAAAGTGGTTTCCAGGTTGGCGATGGCATAGTCCAGCCCGGACACGGCATCCTTGATATAGCGGAAAATGGAGGAAAAATCGTAGCTTCCGTCGCTCTGGCGGCATGTACGGAATACCGGCTCATGCATCAGCAGGTCGCCCATGGCGCCTATGGTGGCGGTGGCGATTACCTGCTCCGTCTCCGGCGCTTCCGTGGTGGGAGCTTCCGTTTCTTCCGTTTCCGTGGGAGCCGGTTTTGTCTGCGTGGTCTGGGGCAGCTGCATGGCGCTTCCGGTGGGGGTCACGTCCGCTTCTTTGTTGACAAGATCGATGCTCAGATAAATCAGGAACGCGGTGGCGGCAATCATCAGCACGATGAGCACCGTCAGCACCACGATCACAGCAATGTTGCCGCGTTTGGGGTTCTGGGCCATTGGATATCCTCCTTACAAGAATGCGTCCAGCAGATAGTGGACGGTATGGACGGTTTTCCCGCCCTGCACATACAGGCGGGGCACCCGGCGGCTGATGCCGCATACAAATTCGTAGTTAAAGCTGTCTGCCTGGGCAGAGATTTCCTCCATGGTGATGGTTTCCCCGCCGTCGGCGCCCACCAGCGTGACCTGGTCGCCTACGGCTACCCCGGGGATGGCGGTCACGTCCACCATCATCTGATCCATGCAGATTCTGCCGAGAATCGGGGCCTTCTGCCCGCGAATCAGCACATAAAACTTCCCGGAAAGGTTCCGGCGGTAGCCGTCGGCGTAGCCCACGGGGATGGTGGCCACCACGGTGTCGGCCTTTGTCACATAGGTGCCGCCGTAGCTGATCTCCCGCCCGGCGGGCAGCGTTTTCACATGGGTCACCCGGCTGAGCCATTGCAGGGCAGGGCGCAGGGTCAGAAGGCCGGGATCAACCTCATCACTGGGGTACATACCGTAGGTGATGATGCCGGAGCGGACCATCTCGTAGGGCGTGGCGAAATTCATCAGGCCCGCGGAATTGTTCAGGTGCCGGATGGGAATTTCCACGCCTCTTTTCCGCAGCATGGCGTCAAATTCCGCGAATCGCTCCGCCTGGGCTTCCGACCGGCTCAAATCGGCGCAGTCGGCGGTGGCGAAGTGGCTGAACAGGCCCTCGGCGTACAGTCCGGGAAGCTTCGCAATCCGGGCGCAACAGTCCGCGTCACCTTCCGTCACCTGAAAACCGATACGGCTCATGCCGGTGTCCACGGCAAAGTGGAATCGGGCGGGAAGCTCCAGAAGCTGAGCCGCTTTGGACAGGGCTTCCGCGTCTTCCAGCCGGTAGATGGTGGGCCGGATGCCCTCCCGGATGGCGGTGGGGAACGCGTCCACCGGCGTGTAGCCCAGAATCAGGATGGGGGTTGTCAACCCCGCCTGCCGCAGCTCCATGGCTTCCAGAATGGAGCTGACGCAGAAAAAGGCGCATTTTTCCTGCAAAAGCCGGGCCACCTGCACCGCCCCGTGGCCATAGGCGTCGGCCTTTACCACCGCCATAACGGGCACGCCGGCCTTTTCCCGGATGGCGTCCATATTTTCCGCAATGGCATCCAGATCGATTTTCACTCTTGTGCTGTCAAAATCCACAGAAATCAACTCTCTTTTTCGGGATTATGACCATTCTATCATAAGTGGTAACAAAAGTAAACAAGGAATGCTTTAAGGTTTCCTTGCGATTTTGGGCAATTGGTGGTACAATAGGTACACTTTGTAGGGCGGAGTCATGACTCCGCCGGCCCGGTTCCGATTACCCGCAGTCTTCGATGAATGGAATTTGGCAAGTTGGAATCCAAACAATTTCCACTGGATGACAGTTTCAGCTACGTCTGACGTGATCGGCGGGGTCATGACCCGCCCTACGATGGGGGACAAATATGGAACGAACCAACAACTATTTATTGCAGGCCGCTCAGGCGAAGCGGTATTTTCTGACCTACGATCAGAATGCTCTGATTCGCAAGCTGAATCTGGCATACGATGACGAATACCTCTACCCGGTGCTGCTTGCCAGGAGGTATCGGCTTTCCCGGAAAACCGGCGATCTGGAGCGGGAGGAAAACGGGGTCTGGCGGGACGCCAACACCCACGAGGAGGTCATGACCCTGCTGGATTTTGTCTGCGACAGCAAGGAAGACCGCTTCGTCAGCGGACGGTGGAAAAATATGGCGGATTTCGGCCACGCCTTCCACCAGAGTCTGCTGGAGGAGCGGGACCCCAACGCGGAATTGTTTCAGTCCCGGCAGTCAGACTTCCGGAAGGCCTGCGAGGCTCTGGGCGGCAAAGAGCAGCCCATGGGAGACATCGCCTATGCCATTGAGGTTTTCGATGGCCTGCCCCTGCTGGTGCAGCTGTGGTTCGGGGATGAGGAATTTCCCGCCAGTCTGCGTTTTTTATGGGACGAAAACGCCCTGCAATATTTGAAATACGAGACTATGTACTACGCCCGGAATCTGCTGCTGCAGCGGCTGAAGGCGGAAATGGAGGTTTAAGCACATGACACGGGAACGAAAAGAAAATCGATTTTACAAGAACAAAACCACCCTGGCAGTGTATCTGGTGCTGCGGGCGTTGATTATCTTCATCCTGGTCCGGGCGGTGCTGCGGCGGGAGTATCAGAGCGTGTTCCTGTGCGCCCTGTCACTGGTGCTGATGATCATGCCCTGCATCATCTCCCGGCGGCTGAAAATCGTGCTGCCGGACACGCTGGAAATCGTGATTCTGCTGTTCATTTTCGCGGCGGAAATCTTAGGCGAGCTGAACAGCTTCTACGTCCGAGTACCCCACTGGGACACCATGCTGCACACCATAAACGGCTTCCTCTGCGCCGCCATCGGCTTCGCGCTGGTGGACATGATGAACCGCAACGATCAGTTTACCTTCCAGCTGTCGCCCCTGTATCTGGCCATCGTCTCCTTCTGCTTCTCTATGACGGTGGGCGTGCTGTGGGAGTTCTTTGAATTCAGCGGCGACTATTTTCTGGGCATGGATATGCAGAAGGACACCATTGTAAACGCCATCCACTCCGTAAATCTGGACCCCACCCTGACCAATACCGTGGTCCACATCCGGGACATTGCCGACGTGATCGTGGTACACACCGATGGTACCCAGCAGGCCCTTGGCCTTGGAGGTTATCTGGACATCGGTATCATCGACACCATGAAGGATCTGTTCGTGAACTTCATCGGCGCGGTGGTGTTCTCCTTTATCGGCTATTTCTACGTCAAGAAAAAGGGCCAGGGCAAGGTGGCCCACCGGTTCATTCCCAAGGTGGAAGTCCCGGAAGAACAACAGGAATAAATGACAACCGCTCCGGTGCATTACCGGGGCGGTTATGTTATGTGTGACTGTGCAGTTGGCGGCGAGTCGCCGCCAGAATGGCAAATGCCAAAAAAGCAGGCTGGTTTTTGACATATTGTACAAATGGGGCCCTCCTTTCCTGCCGGAATCTTGACAGAAAAGGAATGACGTGGTAAATTGCGTATGTGTGATACAAGAATATTCTGACCGGAGGATTACCGATGAAAAAGGGGAACCCTGTCGCGCTGCTGCCCATTGCCGTCTTCCTGATCCTGTATCTGGGATTGGGCCTGCTGTTTGAATACGGCATGAAGATTCCCATGGGCTTCTATAACATACCCATTGTTATTGCCTTTCTGGCGGCGATTTTTGTGGCCTGCCTGCAGAACAGGAAGGTTTCCTTTGAGGAAAAGCTGGCCATCATGGGCCAAGGTGTGGGGGATAAGAATATCATCACCATGCTGCTGATCTTCCTCACCGCCGGCGCTTTCGTGGGCGTGGTGGGACGCAGCTCCGCCCAGAGCGTGGCTTACTTCATGCTGGAGCGGATTCCTGCCCGGTTCGCCGTGGCGGTGCTGTTCGTGGTGGCCTGCTTTGTGTCCACCGCCATGGGCACCTCCGTGGGCACCATCACGCTCATCGCCCCCATCGCCGTGGAGGTGGCCCAGGCATCCTCCTTCCCCGCCGCCCTGTGCGTGGGCACCGTGGTGGGCGGCGCCATGTTCGGCGACAACCTGTCTTTTATCTCCGACACCACCATCGCCGCCTGCAACGGTCAGGGCTGCGCCATGAAGGACAAATTCCGGGGCAACTTCTTCATTGCTCTGCCCGCCGCCCTGGGCACGCTGGTGATGATTCTGCTGATGACCATGGGGCACGACACCGCCATCACCATCCATGAATACAATCTGATTCAGATTCTGCCCTATGTGCTGGTGTTGCTGGGCGGCATCGCGGGCATCAACGTATTTCTCGTTCTGATCATCGGCATCGTTTCCGGCAGCGTCATCATGCTGGCTACCGGCCAGTGCGCCGCCACCGATTTGCTGGCCAGTATGGGTGCCGGCGCGGCGGGAATGTTCGAAACCAGCATGGTGGCCATTCTGGTTGCCGCCATGTGCAGCCTGATTCGGGTCTACGGCGGCTTTGAAGCCCTGCTGTATGGCATCCGGCGGCTGTTCCGAGGCAAAAAGGGCGGTCAGCTGGGCATGGGCCTGCTGGTGGGCGCTATGGACATTGCCACTGCCAACAATACCGTGGCCATCGTCATGGCCAACCCCATCGCGGCGGAGATGCGGCAGGAGTACGGCATCAGCTCCCGGCGGGCGGCCTGCCTGCTGGATACCTTCTCCTGCATTTTTCAGGGCATCATCCCCTACGGCGCGCAGATGCTGGTCGCTATTTCCGCCGCGGCGGAGATGGGCGCCGCCCTGCCGGCTTTCCAGATTATGCGCTACCTGTTCTATCCCTATCTGCTGGCCGTCAGTTCTCTGGCAGCCATCTTCCTGATTCGGGAGAAATCGTAAACGGAGTATCCGTAGGGGGCGGCGTCCTCGACGCCCCGTTTCTCCGTTCCCATTCCGCTTCTTGAAAGGGACGTCGAGGACGCCGTCCCCTACGGTTGAGAGGGACGTTGAGGGCGCCGTTTTTGTGACCAAATCACGGAACTCTCTCCGGCGATATGATAGGATAAAGAAAAAAACGGAGGGAATTGCCATGGCTGTCAACCTGAAACCATACGTCTACAAAAAAAGAACGAACCCCGCTCTGGACGCGGAATTTGCCGCCGGAACGGATTACGGCTGGGTGCGGCCCGGGCAGACCGTGATTTTCTGGCGCGGCGGCCTGCACTGGTACGCAGTGGCTCTGTCGGAGGTCCAGCGGATTTTCCGCCGGGTGGAGCCGGTCTACGGCAAGCTCTGCTGCGGCGGCAACAGCTTCATCATGGAAAAGCTGGCGCTGATTCTGAAGGACGGCACGGAGCTGGAGCTGTATATTGGCGACGATATCGAGAAGAAAGCCGCCGCCCTGCTGGATTTCCTGAAGGATACCCATCCGGAAATCCTCTTCGGAAAACCGTAAAAAAGCAGCAGCCCGCTGTGCGATTAGCGCACAGCGGGCTGATTCTTGATTCTGCTCTCTCAAGCCTCCCCTATCAGGGGAGGTGGCCGAGTGTAAACGAGGTCGGTGGGGTACACCCCTCAGTCAGCTGCGCTGACAGCTCCCCTCAAGGGGAGCCATTGCCATCCCATCAATTTCCCCGGCGATCAGGCAGCTGCTCTGATAGACGCAGTTTCCGTAGCAGCAGTCCACCTCGGTGATCTCGCCGTCCTCCGCCACAACCTCCACCATCCGGGAGGAATCCAGCTGGCGGCAGTAGCCGGAAATGAATTTTTCCTGTTCCATGTCATTCATCCTCCGTAATGCAGTAGCCTCTGGGGGCCAGGGTCAGCCAGTCCGGAGCCACGATCTGCAGGTTAAAGCCCGCCACCAGCTTCCCGGCGGGAATCTCCCAGGGGTCGGCGTCCCGGTTGCAGTAGACCCGGTAGGTCCGGCCTTGATAGCTTCTGGTGAAGCCCAAGTGCCGGTCTCCCGCCTGGAAGAAGTGGATATCTCCGTAACGGAAGGCGGGGTGCTCCTGGCGCAGGCGGCCCAGCCGCTTAAAGTGGTCGATGAATTCCATATTCTCGTAGCCCCAGGGGTAGGTGCGGCGGTTGAAGGGGTCCTTTCCCCCCTCCATGCCCGCCTCGTCGCCGTAGTACAGGCTGGGGCTGCCGGGGAGGGTGTATTGCAGGAAGGAGGCCATCAGCAGCCGGTCATAGGCGATGTCATACTGGTGGCGGCTCAGGTGCCGCTTGGCCATTTCCTCCCGGGTGCCGTTGAACTCGTCCACCACGGCGGTGAGAATCCGGGGGGTATCGTGGGTGCCCAGCAGGTTCATGTTGCAGGCAACCACCTCCGGGGGGTAGTTTTCCACAATGGACATGACTGTTTCTTTCAGTCCCTTGCCGCTGTCCCGGCCGCGGACATAGTCGATGATGGCGGTACGGATGGGGTAATTCATGACGCTGTCCAGCTCGCCTGCGGTGAAGTAGGTCCGGCGGCGGCCATAGGCGATTTTTGTGGAAGCGTCCTCCCACACCTCGCCCAGCAGCAGGGCTTCGGGATTGATGCCCTTGATACGCTTTCGCAGCAGCTGAATGAACTCGTCCGGCAGCTCGTCCGCCACATCCAGCCGAAAGCCGTCGGCGCCCAGCTTCAGCCAGTGGGCCACAACGCTGTCCTCGTCCTCGATGATATAGTTGATAAACGCCGGGTCCATTTTGTTCACCGTGGGCAGGGTGTCAAAATTCCACCAGGAATTGTAGGAATCGGGCCAATTGTAGAAGGTGTACCAGCTGGAATAGGGCGACTGCCGGGAGTTGTAGGCACCCACGCTGTCAAACTGGCCCTCCCGGTTAAAGTAGGGACTGTTAGAGCCGGTGTGGGAGTACACGCCGTCCAGAATCACCCGGATACCCCGGCTGTGGGCCTGACGGCACAGCTGGGCAAAGTCTTCCTCCGTGCCCAGCATGGGATCTGGGGTCTTGTAGTCGCCGGTGTCGTAGCGGTGGCTGGAGAAGCTCTTGGAGATGGGGTTCAGATAGATGAGGTTCACGCCAAGGCTGGCAATATAGTCCAGTTTCTCGGTGATTCCCTTAAAATTACCACCATAAAAGTCATTATTCAGCACTTTTCCGTCTTCCGTGGGCTTCCACTCCACCTCTTCGCCCCAGCTTCTGTGCACCGTGTAGGGGGTCAGCTTGCCGGTGAGGTCGCAGTCGCCGGATTTATAGAACCGATCCGGGAAAATCTGGTAGATGATCGCGCCCTTGGCCCAGTCCGGGGTGTGGAAATCCGCCGGGACGCAGCTGACCTGCCACAGGTCGCCGGCCTCCATATTGGTGTCATCCCCCTGCTTGAACAGCCGGAAGCCGCCGCTGGGGGTGTCAATGTAGAAGTAGTAGAAGTACAGGCCGGTGTGGGGGATGGAAAAGTCTCCGCCCCAGACCTCGTAGGCGCCCTTGACGGCCCGTTTCGCCAGGTGGATATCCTGGGCACCGGTTTTGCCGTCCTCGTATTTGAGAAGCAGGGTCACAGTTGTTGCCTGAACGGCGCAGGGGATGTGAATATGCACGTTGCAAACCTGACCGGGGGTCAGGGTGCCGAAGGGGGTCTTATACTGGGGAAGCTTGCTGTCGTACAGAATTCTCATGGCAATCTCCTTAGGTAGACACATTACGGCGAATATTATAACCGATTTCGCCGCAAAAGAAAAGGGGGCGCGGAGACTTTTTCCTACCTGCGTTCCCTGGATTTTTTGAAATCCGCTCTTGACAAATTCCCCTTGCTCAGGTATACTAATCGAGTAATTTCATGGACGATTAGCTCAGCTGGCTAGAGCATCCGCTTGACGTGCGGAAGGTCATAGGTTCGAGTC
This sequence comes from Clostridiales bacterium, assembly GCA_022786965.1. GTDB lineage: Bacteria > Bacillota > Clostridia > Oscillospirales > Oscillospiraceae > Faecousia. The sequence goes on along the minus strand of JALFXH010000128.1, from coordinate 37,758 downwards.
CTATATCGTCCACCAATAGGAAAAGCACACCCTTTGGGTGTGCTTTTCCTATTGGCATGGTATTAGAGATAGGACTCGAACCCATCTAAATGTGACAGTCCGGTGGACTGTCACCATCCGGCGGCTTGACGCCGGATGCTCCTCAATTCAATCGAGTCCTATATCGTCCACCATACATGAAAAATCCGAACTTCTTCCCTATTGGGAATGGGTTCGGATTTCTTATCCATATTAAGGATATCACATACTGAGCCCATGCCCCCGGTTTTGCCTTGCGCAGAACCGGGGGCTTTGTATGTTCGACGAAACAATCCTCTTTCGGTACAATCACAGCGTCAACCAAAAGGATCGTATCTATTTGGAACTCTTCTTTGTCACTAACGGGAAATGGCACGTTTCCAATCTCCGTGGAGATATCTGCCCACGAAGCAGATACTGCGGAACACCCAGTCCAGAAGCATGGCATACCACACACCCAGAGCGCCCATACCAAAGCGGACGCCAAGAATATAGCTGAAGCCAATCCGGAATACTACCATGGAAAAAATGGCGATACGCATTGGGTACTTCACATCATTGCAGGCTCGGAGCATATTGGGGAATACAAAACTCACAGGCCACAGGACGATGGCACAGCCATTGTGGATCATCACCAGCTTGTAGGCAAGCTCGGTCGTCTCGCCGCTGAGGCCGTACAGGGACAGCAGAAACCGCAGATTGAAGAAATGAGAATTACGATGCCATTTTTATACAAAGAACTGGAACAGGCAGAAGGCTGCGTAGATGCACAGCAGCGCGATACCCTGCCAGCGCTCCAGCTTCTTCCGGGTCAGAGCGGGGACGCACAGCAGCAGCATGACAATCAGCATCAGGGGAATGTCCAGCACTAAGGATGCGTTGCGGCCAAACAGCAGCTTGCCTACGGGCACCTCGAAGGGGGCCAGCGTGACGGCCACACCGGAAACCAGAACCAGATTGAACACGTTCGCGCCGATGACGTTGCCGATGCCCAGAGAAGCGTGGCCCTTCTTAAGAGACGTGATGGTGGTGACCAGCTCGGGAAGGGAAGTGCCCAGCGCTACGAAGGTCAGAGCAATGACGGTTTCCGGCACGCCCAGGGTCTGGGCAATGATGGTGCCGTGCTCCACCAGCAGGTCAGCGCCCACGGCAATGAGAGCAGCGCCGACAACCAGCAGCACCAGCTCCATCAGCAGGGTCCGGGGCTTGGCATCGCCATCGTCCTCTTCTTCCTCCACTTCATCAGGGTGCTTTAAGCCCTGACGGACGTTGAGGATCAGGTAGACAACGAAGATTGCCAGCATGACAAGGCCCATCCAGCGAGGGAACTGACCCAGCAGGTAGGCGGCCACGCAGTACAGAGCCGCGGAGCTGAAGAAGAAAATGACAGGCATTTTCATGGTTTTCGCGTTGGCGGGGCCGGGGTTGAAGGCAACGGAAATACCGGCAATCAGGGCGGTGTTGCAGATGATGGAGCCAATGGCGTTGCCGTAGGCCATGGCGCCCTGGCCCAGCATGGCGCCGGTGGCGGAGACCATGACCTCCGGCAGGGTGGTGCCGATGGAGACCACGGTGGCGCCCACGATGATGTCGGGCAGATGGAAGCGGCGGGCAATGCCGGTAGCGCCGTCAACGAACCAGTCGCCGCCCTTGATCAGCAGCAGGAAACCCACTGCAAACAGCAGGACAGATACGATCATTTGAAATTCTCCTTCGTTATGATGCGCTGAAGCGCCTCCAAAGTGGAAGCGCCTCAGCCGGGAGTCGAATTACACAGGGAACATCAGCAGGCAGCCGGCAGTCAGGGCCAGCAGACGGATGAAGTACTGGGGCACAGTGAACTTCCAGAACTCCTGCAGGGTGTAGTTGCCCAGACCCATGCACATGGCGGGCAGGCCGTCGATGGGCAGGAAGTGGCCGCACCAGCCGGAGACCACGATGGCTGCGGCAGCGGCAGTGGGATTCCAGCCCAGGCTGACGCAGGTAGCCACGGCCATGGGAGCGAACACCAGCACAGTACCGATGGTGGAGCCGGTCATGGTGGCCAGCACGGAGGTGAGGACGCAGAACACGAAGATCAGAACGAAGGGGCTGATGCTGCTGCCCAGCATACCGGCAACGGTCTCGCCCACCAGAGCGGTCAGGCCGGTAACGCCCAGAGCCTCGGCAACACCGATGACACCGGCGGACATCAGGATGATGGGAGCGCCCAGGCCGCTGCAGATTTCCTTGAAGGTCATGATCTTGGTCAGCAGCAGCACGCACACGGCAGCCGCCACCACGGCATAGCCCTGATCACCGATTTTGCTCTGGAGAATCATGCCGATGATGGAGGCAATGAAGAGACCGTAGATGGTATACTCCTGCCACTTGGGCAGCTTCACAAACTCCTCTTCCTGCTTGACTTCTTCGGTGGTCTCGGGAATGTCCTTAGCGGGCATGAACTTGTAGGCGATCAGGCACCAGGCCAGGAAGGCCAGGGACAGGACCAGGTTGGCAATGGCGAACCGGGGCAGGGACACGCTCATGGCAGCGCCGCCGGCTTCCAGAACAGCCAGAACGTAGCCATACTGCAGAGCGGTGTTGATGGGAATCAGAGGATGGTTGCAGGCGAAGCCGGCGGGCATCAGGAACTTGGACCGGGGCAGCTCCTTGGTAGACGGGATGGTGGACAGCAGGCCCAGGGTCATGACATAGTAAGCGGTGGAACCAGTGCCGAACAGGCTGGTGCCCAGCATGGCTACCAGGATGATCAGGACGTAGGCCTTATAGCCGCCTTTGGCAGCCATTTTGACGATGGTGTGTTTGAAGGCCTGGATGAAGCTGGTCTTTTGCAGAGCCGCAATGATGACCATGAAAGAGGCCAGCATAATGATGCTGGAGTTCGAGAATCCGCGGAAGGCGGTGGCAATGTCGGTAACACCGAACAAAACCATCAGGGCACAGGCGATCATGGGGGCTGCGCCGAAGGGTACCTTATCCTTCATGATCAGGTAGATCATGAAGGCGGTAACAGCCAGCGCAATAATCATAGGCATTGTCATTTGGGTGTTCTCCTCTCTGTTTTTGGTTTTTTCTGGTTTTATTGCAGCAGGTGTCAGACCATCACCTGCCGAAATACGTTTTTACACGGGCTTGTTCAGGATGTGAATGGCGAAGCCGCCGAATTCACCGTCTAAGTAGATGTTCTTCAGCTTGCCGTCGTCGGTGTAGGCGGCAGTTTCCATGCGGAAGGAGTAGCCCTTCTGCTTCAGCTCCTCCACCGCGCCGTCCAGATCATCGGTGCGCATGGCGATGTGACCGTTGGTGCCCAGGAAGGGGGTCTTCATGCACTCAAAGTAGTCGCCGCCGAACTCGGATTTGTTGCCGTGACGGGGGTTCAGGTTGAACAGGGTGCTCAGCAGCTGTGCCAGGTCGGCAGCTTCCTGGGGATTGGCGCAGTTGATGCCCACGTGCTCCAGTGCAAACTTGTGATTCATGGTAATTCCTCCTGTATTGTCCGGGCTCCAGGCCGGAGCCCGGCAGATTTACGAATTAACCTTTCTTCTTGGCGATGGCCATGCGGATGGCATAGTCCATGGCATTGACCAGGCTCAGCTCGTTGGCGTGGCCGGAGCCGGCGTGGCCGAAGCCGGTGCCGTGGTCCACGGAGGCGCGGATGATGGGCAGACCCAGGGTGACGTTGACACCGGCCACGGCGTCCCAATGGCCCTCGGCCTTGTTGTAGACGAAGCCCTTGACCTTCAGGGGGATGTGGCCCTGATCGTGGTACATAACCACCACGATATCGTACCAGCCGCCCAGGGCCTTGGAGAACACGGTGTCGGGGGGCGTGGGCTTCTTCTCGGGCACGTTGATGCCCTCAGCCAGCGCGGCGTCGATGGCGGGCTGAATCTCCTCGATTTCCTCCCGGCCGAACATGCCGTTCTCACCGCAGTGGGGGTTCAGACCAGCCACGCCGATCTTGGGCTCCTTGATGCCCAGGGCCTTGCAGCCGGCGTTGGCAATGCGGATGCAGTCCAGCACCCGATCCTTCTTCACCCGGTCGCAGGCCTCCCGCAGGGAGACGTGGGTGGAGACATGGACGACCCGCAGCTCCTCATGAGCCAGCATCATGGTGTATTTGTTGGTATGGGTGTAATCAGCGTAGATCTCGGTGTGACCGGAGTAGTGGTGACCTGCCATGTTGATGGCTTCCTTGGACAGGGCGTTGGTGACGGTGGCGTCGATGTCGCCGGCCATGGCCAGCTCGATGACCTTCACGACATACCGGAAGGAGGCCTCGCCGCCGATGGCGCAGGCGCCCACCTTGAAGGGCTTGGGCTCGTCCAGATCGGAGGTATCGGGGATGGACTCGGCGGGAACCAGCCCCAGATCCAGCAGGTCGATGGTGCCGTGGGTGTACTTGCCCTCGGCGGGAGTCTTAACAACATTCAGGTCAAGCTTGATGCCGTTTACCTTCTCAGCGACCTTCAGCGCGTAGCGCATGGAGGTCTCGTCGCCAACTACCAGAGGCTTGCAGCGGTCGTACACGGCCTCGTCCGCCAGGGCGCGGACGGTGATCTCGGGGCCGTTGCCAAAGGGGTCGCCCATGGAAATGCCAAGGATGGGTTTGAACATAATCGGTTTCTCCTTTATACTGAATTTGAATTAGTGCAGGTTTTCGGTTTCCTTCAGGACGGCCTTCAGCGCCTCAACGCCCTCATCGCACAGGTAGTTGAAGGGACGGCGGCAGTCACCAACGGGGTAACCCATCAGGGCAACGGCCTTCTTGATGATGGTGTTGGGGTTGCCGAACTTGAAGACGGGCTGAATTTTGGCGATCTCCGCCTGAGCCGCCTCGGCCTTCTCCACGTCACCGGCAACGAAGGAATCGTAGATGGAGGCCACGGTGGCGGGCCAGATATTGGCACGGCCGGCGATGCCGCCCTTGCCGCCGTTCTGGAGACAGAACAGGATATTGCCGTCGTTGCCTGCCAGCACGGAGAAGTCCTTGCCCAGGTCCCGGGTCAGGTCGATGTAGGCCTTCAGGTTGTCACGGTCGCCGGAGGAGTCCTTGGCGCCCATGATCACGTCCACATCCTTGGCAAGCTTCGCCACGGTCTCGGGCAGCAGCTTGTTGCCGGTGCGCATGGGGATGTTGTACAGCACGATGGGGATGTTCACGTGCTTCGCCACGGCCACATAGTGGTCATACAGTTCCTTCTGGCTGGCCAGAGCGAAGCTGGGGGTGATGATGCTCAGCACGTCCGCGCCCATCTCCTCGGCCCGCTTGCTCATGTAGATGGTGTCGGCGGTGGAGATGCAGCCGGTGCCGGCATACACGGGGACACGGCCCTTGACCTGATCGATGACGGTCTCCAGAACCTCTTCCTTCTCCTTCAGGCTCAGGATGTAGCCTTCGCCGTTGGTGCCGAAGGGGAACAGGCCGTGAACGCCGCCGGCCAGCAGTCGCTCCACCTGATTGCGCAGCTCCGCGTGATTGACGGTCTGGCTGTCATCGTTGTTCATGGGGGTCAGAATGGGAGGAATGATGCCTTTGATCTCGCAGCTTTTCATATCATGACGCTCCTTATTTTTTGTTTTTATTTGGTGGGAGGGCCGGCAGCCCTCCCTGATCGCCGCTTATTAGAGGATCTCGAGGTACAGCTTTCTCGCGTCGTCGGCGGTGAGCTTCACCATGTTGTTCACCAGCAGACGCTGCACGGACATACCGGCCTCCACCAGGCCCTCCAGGTCCTCGGCGGGAACATTGAATTCCTTCAGACTGGTGGGGATGTCCAGGTGCTTTACGATGGCTTCCATCTTGGCGATCATCCAGGCGCTCTTCTCGTCCACAGTGGCGCACTTGACTTCTTCATGGCAGCAGCGGTCATAGGCCAGAGCCAGACGCTCCCGGAAGGCGGGGTCCTGGGCGTTGAAGCGCATGACGGGGGTCAGCAGGATGGCGTTGGAAACGCCGTGGGCGATGTGGTACTTGCCGCCCAGAGGATAGCTCAGAGCATGGACGGCGGTGGTGCCGGAGGCGGTGATGGCCAGACCGCCGTAGTAGGCAGCCATCTGCATCCGATTCTTCTCGGTCATGGCCTCGGGATCGTCGCAGGCGCGCTCGATGTTGTTGAGAATCAGGTCGCAGCCTTCCAGGGCGTACATATCGCTGAAGGGGTTGGCCTTGTTGGAGGTGAAGCACTCGATGCAGTGGGCCAGGGCGTCTACGCCGGTGGCGGCGGCGATCTTCCGGGGCAGGTTCTTAATGAGACGGGCGTCCAGAATCACGAAGTCTGCGATCATGTTCTCGTTGACGATGCCGATTTTCAGCTCCTTCTCGGGCACGCCCACGATGGCGTTGGGGGTGACCTCTGCGCCGGTGCCGGCGGTGGTGGGAATCAGCACGATGGGAACACACTTCTTTGCCATTCCGGGGTTATCCAGCAGCTCCTTGACGCCGTACTCGTCGGTGACCAGCACGCTTGCCAGCTTGGCGGCGTCCATGACGCTGCCGCCGCCGCAGGCCACGATCAGATCGGCGCCGCTGCATTTGAACTGATCCACAATGGCCTGTACCGCCATGTAGGAAGGCTCGGGGGGCAGCTCATCCAGCACATAGTATTCAACACCCGTGGTCTTGACTACGTCCTCAGCCAGGGTGAACAGACCCAGAGAGCGCAGGCCCTTGTCGGTGAACATGGCCACTTTTTTGGCACCCAGGGTTTTGATGATGGCCGCGATGTTGTCCATCGCATTCTCGCCGCCGTAAACGGCATGGGGCATTTTCAGATTGTAGGTTGTCAGCATATCAAATCACTCCTAGTGTAATTTATTTCGCGTCTCTTGCGCCCTCGCCGGAGGTGGGGTTGTAGACACCATAGCGTTCCCGCTTTGCGCCCATTACATCCTCCTCGGTGAAGCTCACATACTTGACAGCCTTCCGGGTGAAGGCGGCGTAGGTCAGATGCAGCCGTCCGTCGGCGCTCTGCATGATGTAGGGGTACTCATACTGCTTGTTGTTGGTCTTGTTCTCGTCGCCGATGTAGCCCTCGCCCCGCTCCATCCAGCGGATCATGGGGAAGGTCAGGCCGCCGTCCTCGGACAGGGCCACAGCCACGGGGCACCGCAGACCGGGCCATGCGCACTTGCTGCGCATATCCTCAGAGACGCAGGTGGGGTTGTAGGCGATGGCGATGCGGCCGGACTGGGTGCGGATGGCGCTGATGGAAGAATTGTTGTTGGGCAGCACCGTGGGCTTGGGCTCAGACCAGCTGTCGCCCCAGTCGAAGGACTCACTGCGGTAGATGAAGTCCGCTTCCCGGCTACGCATGAAGGCAACCAGATGGCCGTCATCCAGCTCCACCACGGTGGCGTGGACTCTGCCGTTGGATTTGGGCATCATGACCATCTTCCAGGTTTTGCCCTGATCGTCGGAGATGCGGAAGGCGGAGGGATCGCCGGCAAGGCCGTCTACCGCGTCGGTGCAAATCCAGTTGCCGTAGATCCAGCGGCCGTTCTTCAGAATCTGGATGGGCTGCCGGGAGAAGGTGCCCTCCTCGGGGAAGATGGTCTCGTAGTCGCCCCAGGTCTTGCCGCCGTCGAAGGACTTCTGGCAGCGAACCTGAGCGGTGTACTGCATATTGTCCTTGCCGGGGATGCGGCCCAGCTGGGCGGTGTACATGCACCACACGGCACCGTCGGGGCCGAGGAACAGGGAAGGGTTCTGCTCGGAGCGGGTGGGGTCACCGGAGACATTCACAGGCTCTTCCCACTTGTCCGCCCCCTTGGGCAGGCGGGCGCAGACGATGTGAATATCGGCATCGCCCTCAAAGGTGCCGGCAAACCAGCAGCACAGCAGGTCGCCGCCCGGCAGCTCCACCATTCCGGGGCCGTGGCAGGTGCGCCAGGGGCCGGGAGGGATGATGGCTTCTACGGTGCCCATCTCCGCATTGTAGTAGACCTGACCATCCATGGTCAGTCCGGGCAGTGCAGGGTAGTTCATAGTTTCTCCTCCATATTTTTCTGTATTGAAACCCGAAGGTTATGCACTGGTTTTGTTCAGCGCGGCGGCCAGCTCGGTCATCAGATTCTCCTTGCCGAAGCCGCCGGATTTGGAGATGACATAGCGGGTAATACCCTGATAGGTAAACCGGGAAAGCACCACGCCGGCGTCCATTTCTCCCAGAGGCTCAATTTCGTGAACACCCATATAGTCCATACATTGCAGCAGGGTGTCGCCGCCGGTGATCAGCAGGGTGCCCACCGCTTCGTGGGAGAACAGCCGGCTGACCAGATACCCGATGGTGCCGGAAACGGCCCGGCGGATGTCCTGGATATCCATGCCGAATTTCGCGGCGTAATCCGCGGTTTTTTGATTGGAACCGGGATCGTTGGTGTCCAGAATCCGGTGGGGATTTTCTTCCAGCATCCGGTAAAGCTTGCCCAGCATTTCCTCGCCTGCCGGGGTCTGCCAGTAGCCGCTGCTCAGCTTCTGCTCCGGCTCCAGCTGTTGGTGGGCAAAGCCTCTGGCTTCAGCGTAAGCCACCTGGGCCACGGTGATGGGATTGACGCTGCCGCAGATCACGGTGAAGTTCTCTCCCAGTTTGGGGATGGCTCGGGGTTTGCCGGTGCCCAGATTGAGAAGTTCAGGCAGTACGGCGGCGAAGCCTGCGCAGCCTGCCAGGATGTGAAGACTGCCTTCCTGCTTCAGCCGCTTGCCTGCCTCCCGCAGATCGTCCAGACTGGATGCGTCGAATACCCAGATGCCGTCGGGTTCCGGCAGGGGCGTGTCCACGGTCAGCGGAGGGTAGCTGACCGCGGGCAGCCCGGTCTGCTGCCCAATCAGGCCGCAGACATCGGAGCAGGTCACCGGCTCGAAGGGATCTTTGCCGAAGACACTGTCGGCGACCGGTACACCCTGAATGTAGTGAATTCCGTTTTCGGTATTGCGCCCCATCTGGGGGAAGGCCGGCAGGAAGGGAAGACTGCGTTCCCCCGCGTTTTCCAGAACCGCCGCCAGTTCCGCGCCCACGTTGCCCCGGAGTGCGGAGTCTGTTTTTTTATAGATGTGGGGGATTCCGAGGGCTGCCGCCTGAGCCGTGTAGCGGCCCACGATGTCCGCTGCTTCTGCTGCGGTCAGATGCCGGGTTTCCGCGTCCACCACCAGCACCTCACAGGTTCCGGTGAATTCGGAAAGAGAAACGCTCTGACCGGTGATGACTCTGGTCACCGCGCCGACGGTCGCGAACTGGACGCCTGTGTCCAGCGCACCCGTGAAGTCGTCTGCAAGGATCAACAACTGCGTCATAGATGTTCACCTGTCTTTCTGTGTTGTCTGTTTAACTGTGTACCTTTATTATAGTTTTGTGAACAAGTTTTACCAGTAAATTTGACCAAAAAACGTTCCAAATATAAACAATTAGCGCATAATGTAAATGCTATGATGTTATGTAGTTTCGATATGAAACGAAATTATAAGAAAAACTAGACAAGAGAGTTTCAATATGGTACGATTGTAAAAAACAGGAGCGAATTTTTGGTAGAGGTGACGAAAATGAAACAGGAGCAGACACAGGTGCGGATTCTGGGCATCGCTCCCTATGAAGGGATGCAGGCGGCAATGGAACGAGCGGCGGACAACAGCCCGGACATCCACTTGGATGTCTATACCGGCGACCTGGAGGAGGGCGTCGCCGTCGTCCGGGAGCACCAGGCGGAGGATTACGACTGCATTATTTCCCGGGGCGGCACAGCCAAGCTGGTTCAGCAGATCACGGACATTCCGGTGGTGGAGATCCCCGTTTCGGTCTACGATGTGCTGCGAACCATGCGTCTGGCGGAAAACTATGTGGATCGGTATGCCATTGTGGGCTTCCCGAATATCACGGAAACGGCCCACACCCTCTGCGATCTGCTGAAAAATCCCAGCAATATCATAACCATCCACAGCGCGAAGGAGATTGGCCCGGTGCTGTCCCGGCTCCAGACTGCCGGATACAGAATGGTAATCGGCGATATGGTCACCAACACCATGGCCCGGGAACTGGGTATGAACGCCTTTCTGATTACCTCCGGCGTGGAGAGTCTCCACGCGGCTCTGGAGCAGGCAGCCTCCGTCGGCCGCAGTTTTCGCCGCCTGCGGCAGGAGAATCTGATCCTCAGTAAAGTCCTTGGAGAAGAGACAGGAAGCATCCTGGTTCTGAATGAAGGCGGACAGGTTTATTATCCGCAGAATACGGACCCCTCCCCGGAGCTGCTGACACTGCTGCGGGGAAAGATTCCGGAAATCCCACCCCACGGCACGCTTCAGTTTTATCACAACAGGGCGGGAACCCTTTACCGGGTGGTGGCGCAGCTTTTACGAACCGGCGATGCAAATCACTACCTGTTCCACTACAGTGCCGCCCAGATCCCGGTGCGCTCCGGGAAAAGCGGACTGCGTTCTCTGAACAAAAATGAATGTGAGCACCTGTTTAATAACAGCTTCTATTTCCTCAGCGGCGCGTTGGGGGAGCTGGAACCAAAAATTGTGTCCATTGCCGCAACCCGGAAGCCTGTGATGATTCTCGGCGAGACTGGCACCGGCAAGGAGCAGATTGCCCTGCTGTTATATCTGCGCAGCACCCAGAGCAGTAAGCCTTATGTGGTGGTAGACTGCGCCATGGCGACGGACAAGGTCTGGGATTTTCTACTGAATCACTACAATTCACCACTGAATGACAACGGCATTACCGTCTTTTTTCAGAACTTTGAATCGGCGCCGGAGGCAAGAGCCTGGGATTTGCTGACGCTGATTCAGGCCAGCGATCTGGCAGGGCGAAACCGCCTGCTGTTTTCCTGCACCTGTCCCGAGGGGGACAGCCTACCGGACGCCACCGCACAGCTCATTCAGATTTTGGCGTGCCTGATTTTGAAGCTGCCCGCTCTTCGCAGCCGGCAGGACGAGATTCCCTCTCTGGCAAGCCTGTATCTGGGCAACCTGAATCTGGAGCTGGGCAAGCAAATTTCCGGCTTTGATGCCCATGCCATCGAGCAGCTGCGCCGCTTTCCCTGGCCCGGCAACTACACCCAGTTCAAGCGGGTGATTCAGGAGCTGGCCACCGTGACAGATTCCTACTACATCCGCAATACGGACGTGGCGGAGATTCTCAGCCGGGAACGAATGCTGTCCGCACCTGCCCGTCAGGAGGAAGTGAAGCGGCCCCGTCTAACCCTGAAGCAAATCATCCGCCAGGCAGTGGAGCAGGCGCTGCAGGAAAACGACGGCAATCAGACAGCTGCCGCCCGCCAATTGGGTATCGGACGCACCACCATGTGGCGCTATTTGAATAACGAAGAATGACAAAAAAGGGCTGGCAGCGTTTTTGTGATCTACAGGTTGACAGCAGCTGTCCTTGGCTTTGCCCCGCTGATGAAATAATCGTATTCTATGCAGGCCTTTTCGCTTTTCCCGGGTACACAAATGTCCGGAACACTGATATGTAGATAAAGCAAAAGTTCCGATAACTCTCGACTTTGAGAATTATCGGAACTTTTTCAACTTTTCAACATGAGAATGTTCAAAGCCTCCTGTTTTGATACTCTTTCTAGATAAAATGATTTCATTTTATCTAGAAGACACCGCCTGGCGGCGTTGCCGTTCTCATTATGATCTTCATATAAAAAACTTCAATTCTTGCGAATGAAAGTTTTTTTGAATATCAGTATGAGACAACCCCTGCCACCATAGAAGGATATCTTTTTCATCCTATGCTTGCTGGTTTAGTATAACGCCGGATGCTTCATAATGCAATCGAGTCCGATACCGTCCACCATACAGGAAAACCCCGAACCCGTTCCCGATGGGGAACAGGTTCGGAGTTCTCGCTTCTATCAAAGATATTACATACTGAGCCTGTGACCCCCGGTTTCGCCAGCCGCAGAACCGGGGGCTGTGTACATCCGACGAAATGCCCCCGCATCATTATATTGCGTGCCGGAGCGCTGATGCTTCGATTACGCGTTGAGATATTTGATCATTTCATCAATCCGCGAGGCTGCCGTTTCCCTTCCAATGTCGTAGATTTCCTTCAGCTTATCCGGGTTCTTTTCAACCCTTCCTATCCGCAGTTTTTCCTTTGGACGAATGACAAACAGCTTCCCCTGCTTTTCTTGCTCTGCAATATAGGCAAGGGTTTCGTTATAAACCAGATGGCGGCTGTCCATTGCTTCCACGAGCTTTGGATAGTTCCTGTATTTCCGCCGAATCAAGGACATAAGCCGGTTCTTCTTTTTCTCATAGTGTGCCGGCTGCGTGAGAATGGCGACATTTCGATCATACCCAATGGATTCGAAGTATTTCACCGGTATCGAGTCGGAAATTCCGCCGTCAAGAAGCTTCTGACCGTCTATGTCCACGATTTGAGATACCAGGGGCATGGAAGCGGAAGCCCGTATCCAATCAAAGCAGTGGTCGTCTTTCCCACCATAGTTGTGGTACACGGCCTGACCTGTTTCAATGTCCGTACAGACCACATAAAAATCCATGGGATTGCTTTGATAGGCGTCAAAATCGAATACATCGTATTTCAGCGGTACTTCTCCATAGGCAAACTCCGTATTGTAGATATTTCCGGTTTTCAGCAGGCTTCCGATTCCCGAAAATCGTTTGTCGCGGCAATACTTCATATTGTATCGAATGGCTCTTCCAATTTGCTTTGACTTGTAGTTGCAGCCAAAGGCAGCCCCGGCGGAGACGCCTATGATGCCGTCGTATTCGATCCCGTTTTCCATCATCACATCCAGGACACCGGCGGTAAACATTCCCCGCATCGCGCCGCCTTCCAATATTAAGCCTTTTTTCAATCTGGTCACCTCTTTCCTTGATGAAAACCTGAGCAGCCCCCCAACGCCGGGAGCTGCCGGTTGTTTTGCCTGATCCTGTTTTATCCGGCGATCTGCCGTTCCAGCTCTTGCACAAAATCAGATATAACCCTTTCCACGGTATATTGATCTGCAATCTTCTGCCTGGCGTTGGTTCCCAACCGCTTTCGAAGACCGCTGTCATCCATCAGTTTCCGCAGGGCGTCCGCCATGGCAGTTTCATCTCCGACGGGAACCAGAATGCCGTTTTCGCCGTCGTCGATTAAGTCTCCCGGCCCTGTTGGGCATCTGGTGGAGACGCAGGGCAGTCCCACCGCCATTGCCTCCATCAGGGCATTGGGAAGGCCCTCATAGGCTGAGGATAACACAAAGATGTCCGATTGGAGCATCCGCTCAAGCACATGATCTGTGCTGCCCATCAGCCAGACGCGGCCACACAGCTCCAGCTGAGCAATCAGCCGTTCCAGCTCCGCCCGTTCTTCTCCCTCGCCAAATATCTGAAGGCTCACCTGGGGATACTCTGCCGCAATTCGGGAAAATGCCCGGATCAGCAGCTGGTGATCCTTCTGCACCGACAGTCTGCCGAAGGAAGCAATGTTCGTTACGGCGGCTCTGTACGGAAAGTCCGCCTTCAGCATATCGGGATTGACGGGATTATGGACAATAAATGTGTTTTTCGCCTTCTGAAAAAAGGATTTCTGCTCTTCCGTTTGGTACATGACACAGTCTGCCCTGACGGTGCAGCAGTTTACCAACAGTCTCAGACAGCGCTGATCCGGGTATCTGTCCGGATTGTTTCGCACCGTCGCGATGAACCTGCATTTAAGTCCCCTCGACGCGAAAAAGGTGTGCACCGTGGGAATGGCAAGAAACGGCAAAACCACGTCCGCTTTCTCCTCTGTCAGGATTTTGCGGATATGTGCGATGTATTTCACCCGTTTGGCAATCGGATTGTCCTGTTCGAAGGAGGGCAGAACATGGAGCTTCACGTTTTCCGAAAGCGGATACTCCCACTGCTTTCTCTGGTACAGGATTACGCTGACATTCCAGTTCCTGCCCGCGAGAGCGTTGGCCAGGATGGAAACCACCCGTTCCGCTCCGCCGCCAAACAGCGACAGGATAATAAAGACAATTTTCTTCTTCATGCTCTCCACGTCCCTAATCATGAAATCCATCGATGATGTCGAAAACCGGCTTTGCGACACACTCGGGCAGGTATTTCCGGCTTTCCACGAAGCATCTGCGCTTCATGGCAGCCGTGGTATCGCTGTCGCTGATCAGCGTCATGATTGCCGATTCCAGATTCCTGATATCTCCCAATTCGTAAATCAATCCTGTTTCACCGTGGCGAATCACCTCGCTGTTGTAACGCCAGTTTGAGGCAATGACAGGCAGTCCAGCCGCGAAGGCCTCCAGGACGGCCCCCGGCATACCCTCGCCGGGATAATACGTCGGAAACAGCATGGCGTAGTATCGCGACAGAGTGGGCACCACTTCATCGCCGCTCAGCACGCCCCGATAGGCCACCGCGCTGCCGGCCAAGGCCAGCATGGCATCAAATTCTTCTCTGTAATCCGGATCGACAGGCCCGAAGATGTCCAGCTCGCAGTGCTTTCCCAGCTTGCTTATGTCGGAAATTGCCTGAATAGCCTCTCCGATGCCCTTCTGCTTCGTCACCCGGGAGAACGTGCAGAATCGGAAGGGTGCCTGGCTCCATTCGATCTCAGGCAAATCCGAAATGGCTTTCCGGTTGGAGAAGTTGTGCACGGTCCGAACGCCGGTAAATCCCATGCCCTTCATGGCGGCGGTCATGTCATCGGTTTCGGGAAAAATATAGTCCACGCAGTGCAGCAGCCTTCTGACGAAGCTGTGCCCACGAAGGTATTCCGGGAGCCATCCCCCCACCACAGGATACAGGAGCTGAAATGGATACTTCCCCTTCAGGAGACTCAAAACCGGAAGGAGCAGCTTCAGCCCGTTGGCGGTTGGCAGAATCAGAATGGTCCGGCATTGGACGCAGATGGAGAACACACGCTTGTAATTCGCAATCAGGTGCTTCCTGAAATAATCGGTATCCAGCGTGATGACATTCTCTTTCCCGTATCGCGCTTCCAGAATCTGGCGGTAGTTTCGTGTTTTCACAGCCTGGCCGTTTACCGCCGCGTCCTTTTGACCGTACATCAGATGCCCGATCAATCCGATTTTCCAATTTGTCTGATTCATATGTTCCCCCGATAGCGCCTGCTTCCGCTGCTGAAAGCGGAAGGGCGTATTCCGGCTGCGCCGCGTATTTCATGGATTGATTATATCTCAGGACCGTACCCGCGTCAATGGCTCAGCGCAGGCTCCCGGGAGAATGTACCGAAAAACAGCGAATTCGATGTCCAATGGACACGCCGCTGTGAATCCCCGCTTCAGCGCGGAGCGAAAGAAAAGCTCCACGGCTGCGTTGATTAGAGAAGCGTTTTTGATACAGACTTCAAAAGCCAACGCGGACACCGCCTTTGGCGATCTACAGGGTGGATTCTCAGACGAACTGACGCGGGTTTGATGCCATTTTTGGCCCCGGGGGAGGCGGGACACAGAAGCAACGGAAGGTGAAAGGAAATAATGCACAAATAACAGTTTATTTCACGATGAAATAAAATGTTATTTTTGGCAAAACGTAGAATCAAAGGGGCGGACGATAGTAGATGTTGACATTTTTGCCGAATTCGGTAAAACATTATTACAGCTGAGGCACAGCCGATGAAATAATATTTTTTCAGAGGTCACCTCAGCAAAAATATTTAGGAGGAATATACAAATGAAAAAGGTTATTTCCCTGCTCATGGCTCTGGCAATGATCTTCGCTCTGGCTGCCTGCGGCGGCAATGCCGCTCCCGCTGCTACCGAAGCTCCCAAGGCCGATGCTCCCGCCGCCACCGATGCTCCCGCTGCTGCCGATGCTCCCAAGGCCGAGGGCATCACTCTGAAGTTCCAGCAGTGGTGGGGCGTGGAGCTGCCCGAAGGCTACCTGCAGAACATCGTGGACGAGTACGAGGCTGAGACCGGCGTCAAGATCGAGCTGATCAGCGCGCCCTGGGCCGACACCAAGACCGCTATCACTGCCGGCGCTGCCAACGGCACCTGCGAGCAGGTCATCACCGCCATCAGAGCCGGCTTCACCTCCGTCATGATCGACGCCTCCAGCCAGCCCTACGAGGGCAACGTGGCCACCTGCAAAAAGGTCTGCGAGGCCGCTCACGCTGTCAACGTCTCCGTTGAGGGCGAGCTGGGCACCATCGGCAACACCGACTCCGTGGAGATCACCGCTCCCGACCAGATTCTGTACACCGATCCTCAGCAGGCCAAGGACTTCATTGAGAAGACCGGCATCGACTGCCTGGCCATCGCCATCGGCACCTGCCACGGCATCTACCCCAAGGACAAGAAGCCCGAGCTGCGCATCGACATTCTGAAGGAGATCAAGAAGGTCGTTTCCGTTCCCCTGGTTCTGCACCGCGGTTCCTCCAACAAGGACGAGGAAATCGCCAAGTCCGTTGACAACGGCGTGAACAAGATCAACATCTCCAGCGACATCAAGGTTGCTTACTACAACAAGATGCGTGAGGTTCTGGCCGACGCTTCCCTGCGTGAGCCCAACCAGATTCAGCCCCCCTGCATGGCCGCCATGAAGGAAGTCTGCTACGACAAGATCAAGCTGTTCAAGGCTGACGGCAAGGCTGCCCTATATTAATAGTATACGGAACCGGTAGCGGTATACCCTTGGGTATACCGCTATCCTGAATCAATTGCTATCAAGGAGAACACAAGATGGGTAAAAAAATCGCCATGGGCTTCCACACCTGCGTGGACTACGAGCTGGTGTGGGATACCGCCGTCGCCGAAGAGGCGATTCGTGCCTTTGATATCCACGCGGCAGAGCTGCATGAGGTGGCTTCCGAGCGGGAGCTGTGGATCGGATGCCTGGCGCTGCTGCAGGCGGGTATCGGCGGGGAGATGATGCCCCAGGACCCCAAGGTGTGCATCGATTTCTCAGATCGCTTCCGCTATGAGATCACCCTGGGCGGCACGGCTACCCGGGCCGCCATCGTTCTGGATAAGATGGGCTATGGCTCCGCGCTGCAGACCAGCTGCTATAACCGCCATGTGGAGCGGCTCATGCCCAAGCTGGTGGAGGTTCTGCCCGGTGTTCCCGCGGATCACAATGACATCTATCCCCATGTGGTGCTGCAGTGCGCCGGCGGCGTGCGCGTCCATGCCAATGATATCGATTTTGTCACCCCCAGAGAGAACCGTATCCTCATCACCAGCGATTTGGACAGCCTGCACATTCCGGTGCTGGACCAGGCCTTCGGCGCCATGCTCGGCGACTGCGAGGTGTTCCTCATGTGGTGCTTCAGCGAGATACTCGACCGGGATATTCTGGTGGATCGGGTGGAAAAGACCCGCAGACTCTTCACCCACCTGCCGGAGGATGCCCTGATCGTTCTGGAGGATGGGTGCTATGTCAAAAAGGATTTCCGCTACTATGTGCATGAGCAGCTGTGCCCCCATGCCCACATTCTCAGCATGAACGAGGATGAGCTGCAGGAGTACATCGGCAGGCGCATCGACATTCTGGACCCCGACGCGGTTATCCAGGCCCTGGAAACCGTCCATAAGAACTCCGGAATTCCCCTGGTGCTGGTGCACGCCGCCACCGATGTGCCTCTGGTTCTTCACGGCGGCAGCGGGATTCCCGATGATCAGCTGCTGGTGGCCTTCTCCAAGGGCATCAACAAATTCAATCTGGGTACCGATTACCTGCGCAGATACTTCACGGCTCTGAAGGAGTTCACTGAGGAAAATGCCAAAAACCCCGATCCCGTTAAGGTGATCAATATGCCTGCCTACGTTCAGGCAAAGCTGCAGCCCTACGTCGAGGACCGGCTGAGAACGCTGTGTCATTTCTGAACCAAACAGATGAGCAGGGAAGATTCTTCGTGAATCTTCCCTGTTTGGCGTCCACTGAAAAAATTTTCAAGGTCTGTTGTAAATGGAAAGAGAATGTGGTAGAATGCTCCTAACAGATCACTGGGGGGACGCGCAAATGTCGGTACAGGACGCTGAAAAAACCGTGTTGGAATCCATTACCGCCATGTATGACGTATGCTTTCAGGCGGAAAAAAAGGTAGCGGATTTCATATTGGCCAATCCGGGACTGGCGGTGAACGCCAACGTGTCCGAGCTTGCCAATTACAGCGGTGTCAGCGATGCTACCGTGGTCCGGTTTTGCAAGCATCTGGGTTATGAGGGCTACTACCAGATGCGGCTTCTCCTCGCCCGGGACATTGGCAGACGCACGGTTATTGCGGGTATGGTCAGTCAGGACGAGACCTCTGTGCGGGGCCTGTTCAAAAGCATCGCGGAATCCGCCATGGCTGCCGCCAGCGCCACGGAAGAAAAGGTCTACCTGGAAGCCGCGGATATCATCCGGAAATGCTCTATGGTTCATCTGGTTGCCGCCGGCAACACCACCAGCCTGTGTAAGGATCTTGGCCCGCGGCTGGAACGTACCGGTATCCGCTGCACCTATAGCACCCTGGCTGAACACTATATGAGCCATATCAATCTGGGAAGCAGTTCGGAGGTGGTGCTGGCAATTTCCGGCACCGGAACTTCTAAGTATGTGGTGAAGGCTTTGGAATTGGCCAAGCAGAAGGGCATGAAAAGCATCGCCGTTACGGCCTACCAGTATTCCCCTGTATCCAGAATCGCGGATCTGCTGCTTCTGTCCACACCCCAGGGGAAGCGGGATAACTCCATGTTCCGCATCTCCCGCCTTAGTGAGATGATGGTGCTGGAGGTGCTGGCCAGAATTCTGGAAAGCACCATGGAAAACGGCAACCGAACCATTATGGAATCGGAGATGTTCCTTTCAGGGACAAAGTTCTGATATCCAAAAGATAACCGCCCCTGCCCGATAACGGGCAGGGGCGGTTTGGCTTGGTTAACCAAAGTCAGCCCGGCTTAGCCGGGGGTTCGTATTATTTGTCATCCAGCCCAAACTGCAGGCACTGCCCCTCCATGACGAAGGGATTGTAAAGGACAATCACCATATTCGGCCGGAACTGATCGATGACCTCCACCGCGGTGGGGTCCTTCAAATACCGCAGATCCAGCGTCTCCACTTCCCGGAAGGCCGTGGCAAGATACCCTTCCAGCGGCAGGCCGAAGCTGTCCTGGATCATCAGGATTTTCCTGGGAGAAGGGGCGGTTTCACAGCGGAATTGTACATGATCGTAGTTCTCCCCGGTGTGGACATCATAAGGGGAGGAATTGTAGTAGTCGGGCTTTCCGGCGATGCGCTCCATATTCAGCGCGGCTTGGGCAAAGCTGCCCTCCCGGTAAATTCCATCACTGGGAACGGAGCAGGACATCCGGGTTTCGAACTTCGGGGTCAGGTAGAAGAAATCCTCCACCCCCGCGAAGCCAATGCCCACCCGCCGGCCATGGCTGCCCAGAAAATAGCTGGGAAGGGTGTGTTTCTCCCAGTTTTCCCGCTGTGTAATGCCGGAGAGGATGGTATCCTCCAGGAACTGGGCCTGAAGCCGCTCCATGATCCGCTGAAAGGCAAGGAAAGCGCCCTCATCATTCCAGTGATGGTCCGTCCGGTAAAAATACTGCTCCAGCGCCTCTGCGGACCCGGCCAGCTCCGGGCGGAGATCCAGAGTGGGTACGCCTTTTGCCTCCAGAAGAGCCAGCAAACCGTCGGCGTTTTCGTGACAGTAGCTTTCCGTGCCTTCGGGCATCAGACTTCCGCTCAGGTCGGGCTTCCTGGGTGTTTCCACAAACAGGAAAGGGGTATCCTTGTCCCGCAAATATTGATACAGCCCCGTGATCTGTCCGGCGGCGTAGGAAGGGTCAGCCGATGCTGATTCCTCTGTCAGCATCCCGTTTTTCATCCGGACGATGCCGTTGCTGACTCTGGCCCCGGTCAGGCGCATATAGGCCCCGTTCAAAGTGATCAGAGGCTCCTTTTGTTTCAGATCTTCCTGATAGCCCTCGGTGATTTGGCGCATCACACCGGCAAAGGAGATTTCCCGGTGGAGGTAGCTTTTGGCGGTGCTCATCAGAATACCCAGGTTGTCCGCCGTCAGGTAGGCCAGGAGCAGCAGGAAGAGGGCCGCTGTAATCTTCGGCGCAAGATTTTTTCGCTTCATACCGTTCCTTTCAGAAATTGAAGTAGATAAAGGGGTTGTGGGCGTTCATCACGAGACACGACAGCCCCACGGCGAACAGCAGCAGCTGTACAAGTCCGTCGCACAGCTCATAACCGGTTTCCCACGCAGGCCCCCGGGCCGCTGCCTTTTCATGGAGCCGGCGGAACAGCGGTGTGGAGCACACGATCCCCGCCATCAGAGGCACGAAATATTCCCGGAAGTGGAAAGCCGCCATGGTGTCCACCAGCGCCGCCCCGTTCAGGCCGAACATGGTGAGCAGATAATTGCCTGCCGCGCGCAGGCTGTCCGCCCGGAACAGAACCCAGCCCACCACCACGGCCAGCATCGTCAAAACCTGATAGACAGCCGCCGCGGCCCGGTGTTCGGGCAGACGCTTCGGCAGGTTCAGAAGCTTTTCCCCAATGATGATCAGGCCGTACAGACAGCCCCAGAGAAGGAAGGTCCAGTTTGCCCCATGCCAGATGCCGGTGGCCAGCCACACCACCGCCAGATTGATTACCAACCGCCCCTTGGTTTTCACCCGGGAGCCGCCCAGGGGGAAGTAGACATAATCCCGGAACCAGCTGCCAAGGGAAATGTGCCACCGCCGCCAGAATTCCGTGACGGTTTTGGAGATGTAGGGGTAGTTGAAGTTTTCCAGAAACCGGAAGCCGAACATCTGGCCCATTCCAATGGCCATTTCCGAGTAGCCGGAGAAGTCGAAGTAGATTTGCAGGGTGTAGCAGATACCGCCGAGCCACGCCATGGCGACGCTTAGCTGGGAGGCGGCAAAGGCCGCGTCCGCGGCCTGGGAGAGCACGTTTGCCAGCAGCATTTTCCGGTTGAAGCCGTACAGAAACCGCAGGACCCCCCGGGAAAAGCCGTCAAAGGTAATGGTTCGGTTCTCAATATCCTCGGCGATGGTGGAGTAGCGGACGATGGGACCGGCAATGAGTTGAGGGAAGAAGGAGATGTACAGGCCCACAAAGGCCGGATTCTTCTGCACCGCCACGGTGCCCCGGTATACGTCCACCACATAGCTAAGGGCCTGAAAGGTGAAGAAGGAAATGCCAATGGGCAGGCGGAAGTCCGTCTGATGGATAAGGCTCCCCAGCGCCGGGAACCAGCCCAGCAGGACACCCGTGACAAAATTCATGTACTTGAACACGAACAGGATTGACAGATTTCCGAGGACTGCCAAGGTAAGAAGGGCCTTTTTCAGCCGCCCCACCGGGATTCTGTCGATGACCAGCGCCATGATGTAGTTGAATACAATGGAGCCAACCAGAAAAACGGCAAATTTCGGCGCGCCCCAGGTGTAGAAGAACAGACTGACCAGCAGCAGCCAGTAATTTCTAACCTTTTTCGGAATGAGGAAATACACCAGCAGCGTCCCGGGCAGGAAGGTCAGCAGGAATTCAAGGCTTGTGAAAAGCAGAAAATATCCCCTCTTTCTTATCATGGATGCTGCCGGCTGGAACAATCAGCCGGCAGTGGGTTATTCATCCAACTCGTCTTGCAGGTACCAGCCCACATTGTTGGGAATGGCGGGGTCCTTGTCATAGCGGAATACTCTGCGAATGGTGGCGTACCAATCCTCAAACTGGTTATCCTCAACATACCGCCAGGCGGTGCCGTAGGGCTGAGAGCCAACAAAGGTCATCTTGCAGTCGGGTTTCAGGGCCTGGAACCGCTCCTGCTCATCCTGGGGCACCCGGGATTTCCCCTCGTACATGGCGCACAGGTTTACGAGATTCAGATTGTCCAGCGGAGACAGGTCGGTGATGTGGGTATAGCTGATGTTCAGCCGCTCCAGAGATTCACACTGTTCCAGACCTTCCGCGCTGTAGATATACTCGCAGAAGGCCGCTTCCAGCACCTTCAGGTTCTTGCAGTTCGCGAAGGGCTTCAGATCGCTGATCATGGAGCCGGAAATAATCACATATTCCAGGCTCTTCATGCCGGAAATGAAGGAGGAATCCTTCAGATACTCATTGTGGCCGATGTCCATGAACCGAACATCTTCAAGGTACTTGAGGTTTTCGCAGTTGCTGTCCACCAGATAGTAGGTGGAGCGGAAAATCTGGGTATCGGTCATGGAGGTGGCACCGCTGCCGATACTGACCCGCCAGACCACCTTGGTGCGGTCCCGGTAGTCGTCCCGGAGCTTCGCCATGACCTCGTTGGAAATCTGGCAGTTTTCCAGCACGAAGCGCTTGCAGTTGGGAAGCAGATCCAGCGCCGCCCGCACCTCGGCTTCCCCCTCGTCGCCGATTTTTACGTTTTTGATGTGAACCTCTTCCTCAGCGGTGGAAAGCTTTGTACCGAAGAAGTCGAAGCTGTAATCAATAACCACATCGGGAGCGGCCTGCTGCAAGGCCTTCACATCCTCCTTGGACAGATGGCTGTTGCCCTCGGCATCGGTCAGAACGATTTTTTCCAGCGCGGGCAGCATGGGGAGCTTCTTCACAACCTCATCCACCTGCTCGGAGGTCATGGCGGACAGGTCAAGCTCCGCGGTGTCCTCTTTGTAAATCTGCCCCAGCAGTTCCACCTGATATTGGAAGGTGATATTGGGGAAGTCCCCGCGCAGAGCCTCCACCTGTTCCAGCGTCAGCTCCGTCCGGCAGAGCGTCACGGAGGTCAGCTGAGGCAGGTGCGGGAGGTTCTGCCTCAGGATGTCCAGCTCAAAATCCTCCGGCCCCAGCGCCAACTCGGTGGTATCCGGAGCAAAGGATGCTGCTCCCAGAGACACGCTGTAGTTCACATCCAAATCCGGCAGCCGCTGTTGAAGCCGTTCCAGCATGAGATAATTGTCGCACTGACGGGCGTCCACCTTCTTAAGGTTCGGAAAGTAGGTCGCCAGCCGTTCGATATCCTCGTCAGACAGATCGGTAATGGTCAGCGATTCAATGTCGCTGGGGGTGCTTCCGCTCTGGAAGGGTACGCTCCAGAGAATCGTACAGTCCGGCAGCAGGGCATGGAGCTGATTGTAATGCTCTATCGAAATGGACTCCCCCCGCAGGTCCAGCGTCTGGGCATCCATGCGGTAGGCCTTGCCCTCCACAAACACATGGGTATTGCGATACCATAGAAATCCCACAGCTCCGGCCACCACCAGCGCCAGCACCAGCACGATGACTGCCAGAATCACAACCACTTTTTTGCTCATGACCAATCCTCCCGGTTCGGTTTCATTTCATCCGAAGAGCATACCACATTTTCCCCGTAAATGCAACCGTTTACCGCAGGAAATCCGCAAAAAGGAACCAAATCGGACGGTCACCGGTGGGAGGATTGCTGTCATCGGGAATCCCGGACGCGGCAGGCGGAACCGGTGTCGTGACCGTGACAGGGACCGGAACCGTCGGTACGGCCACCACCTCGTCGCAGTTGCGCACCCGCAGAACCGGCTGGCCGGTTTCCTCCCGGGAGAGAAGGCCGATAGCCCGGACGGTTTCTCCCGGCTGAACCACCTCCGCCAACTCGTTGACACCGTAGGCCCCGGAGCGGATTTCCGGGTCGATGACAATTTCCGCTTCCTGTCCCTGGCTGTCCCGGAGGGTGAAACGGGAAACAGCTTTTCCGCTGGAGGTCACCGAGACCACCGTACCCTCGGTCTGCACCAGGCTGCCGCCCCGGAGAGCGTAATCCATGGCCTCCCGACAGCTCAGGATCTGGGGCGTATAGCGGTACATGGTCCGGTCCGGAATCGCGCAGTCCGTCAGTTCCAGATACCGTTCCCCCATTTCGTCCCGCAGAATGCCGGTGACTGCCAGGGGCGTGCCCACCTGAATGGTGCGGGGAAAGTCACCCCGCACCGGAATGCCGCCGGTGTTGTCCTGAACATAGATTGTGTCCGGGAAAGTGGCATTGGGATTGGTATTGCCGGAGGTGGCATAGCCCTCAATGGCGAAGGCCGTGCCGGGATTGCCGTCCCGGGCCTGCCGGATGGAGGCTGCCACCGGATTCGGGGCGCCGAAACGCAGTGTCAGCTCTGCTTCATAGGATCGCTCTTCACCATTTACCGCGCCGAGTACCACCGCTGTCAGCCGGACTTCCCCCGGATGCTCCCACAGGAGTGGGAAGGTATAGCGCAGATTCCCGGCGGCGGTGAAATCTCCCAGCTTTTCTCCGTCCCGGTACAGGGAAACGCCGGTTACCTCCAGGGGGATCTCTTCCCGGTTGTACAGCTCCAGCGTCAGGGTGATCCCCTGACCGGCCAGGGGGCTGTCTGTGTCGGCGGAAAAATCTTCGATGCCCATGTCCGTGTAATCGTCCACCCACACGGGCGCCGTCACGGCTACGTCGCCGTCTGGCTGGGTGACGCGCAGAAAATAATAGGGAAATCCGTCGGGGAGGGGAAGTGTCAGCGCCCCGTCAGCCATATAACCGGATGCCAGCACTGCCCCGCCGGAGCCGATGACCTCCACCAGCGCCTCCGGCCCGTCCGTGGGGTCGTCCAGAATGACACTGGCTTCCAGTCCCTCCGTGACACCTATTACGGCGCCCATGAGATTGCCGTTCAGTCGGTAGTCAATGTACAGGTCCGGATCCTGAGTGGCGTAGACCCGCCGGGCGGCCATGGCTTCATAGAGGGCGTTTTCCGACAGGGATTGGGCCAGCACCGCTGTCCGGCTCAGACCATCGGCACCCCAATTGCCGTGGTGGTTGTCCTGCCCGACAGTAGGGGCCACATGCCAGCCGTAGTCCAGGGCCTGAATGTAGTAGGAATAGAAGGACTCGCCGCCCTCGCCCTCCACCTGAAGCAGCTGGACGCCGACGTCACAGCTTGGGTCGTATTCCCGGAAACCTCCGAAGTCGCCGAGGTAAATGCCGGGGTGGTTGAACTGGCTTACCTGTCCCGGCAGCTTTGCCAGGGTGGCACAGTACCCGGCCAGCGTGTCCATGCCGGGCTGATTGGGCGTCAGCCAGCTGTCAGTACCGAAGGTGTTGATGTGACCCACCATTTTGTCTTCACCCCAGGTCATCTCATATCCGAAGATGCCCACAAAGTGATCGTTTGTCACCCCGGCGGCAGCCTGTTTTCCCACAGCCCATTTGGCGCTGTCCAGAGAACCGCTGTGGTCTGTCACGGCGAAGAAGTCCAGTCCCGCCACCTGTGCGGCATAGGAAAAGGCCTCCTGAACCGAACCCAATCCATCGGACAGGCTGCTGTGGGCATCCAGCAGGCCGAAGTACGCCGTCCATTCCCGGCGGGGTTTTTCCATGGGCACGATGGTGTCGGCGCAGAGAACGCCGTCAAACAGAATTCCGTATACATCCGCCGTACCCTCGCAAGGCTCGTCTGAGCGTAACTCCACGCTGTATCCGTTCTGGGTCAGAATCCCTACCGACAGCGCGCAGCGCCGAAGCGCAACCCGAACGCCCTCCGGCGCTTCCGGCAAAGTGGTTTCCATGGCGGGCAGTGGCCCGGTTCCCTCCACCGTCACATCCTCTGCCAGAAAGACCTCCTGCCCGGTCTGCCCGCTGACCAGAACCACGTTCCCTGGGGAGAGGGTTTCCGGCACGGACGCCCAAATGCTGTCGTCCCCATCCTGGACGATGACGGTTTCCTCCTCTGCCCAGACCACCGTTCCCCGGAAGGTGACGCCGGGGATGCCGGAGGGCAGAAAATTCACTTTGGCAATGGACAGCACGGTGGGGTCGGAGGACGGCACGTCCTCCTCTTCCATCAGGAGCAGCTCCTCCGCGCGGACGGGGAGGAGGATTGCCGCGGACAGCAAAACCAAGAGCAGAATGGGGAATACTCGTTTTCTCACACCGATCACCGACCTCGACATTTTTCGACAAGTATAACATTTATGTGAGTAGATGACAACCCTTTGTGTGATTTTGTTACTTTCGAAACCGGCGCGAATGTGGTATACTGAGAAAAAAGGAGGAATTTTTATGACCTATGAAGAACTGAAAACACAAATGGACGAAGCCCGGTATATTTACGATGAAACCCTTGCCACGGTGCTGTTTGTCGCTTTGCAGCTGGGGCGGCCTCTGCTCATCGAGGGCGCGGCGGGCGTGGGCAAGACCGCGGTGGCCAAGGTCATGGCCTCCGCTCTGGGCCGGGACCTGGTGCGGCTCCAATGCTACGAGGGGCTGGACGAGAGCAAGGCTCTGTATGAGTGGAACTACCAGAAGCAGCTGCTGAGCATTCAGGTGAACATGAATGCGCAGGACCGGGACGGTTTGACCAGACAGCTGTTCAGTGATGAATACCTGCTGGAACGGCCCCTGCTCCAGTCCATCCGCTCGGAAAAACCCGTGGTGCTGCTGATTGACGAAATTGATAAGGCGGACGAGGAATTTGAAGCCTTCCTGCTGGAGCTGCTGTCGGAAATGCAGGTGACCATCCCTGAAATCGGCACGGTGAAAGCCAAGTCCATCCCCTTCGTGGTGCTGACCTCCAACCGGGCCCGGCCCCTGAGCGAGGCTCTGCGCCGCCGCTGCGCCTACCTTTATATTGAATATCCCGATATGGAGAAGGAGCTGGCAATTCTGCGGGCCAAGCTTCCCCATGTGGACGACCGGCTGTGCGCCCAGGTGGCGCTGGCAGTACAGAAGCTGCGTTCCAATGACATTATTCTTAAGAAGCCCTCCATCGCTGAGACTCTGGACTGGGCGGCGGCGCTGGATGCCCTCGGCATCCGGGAGCTGACCCCCGACGCTCTGCGGCAGACCGCGGGCTTTGTGCTGAAAAACAATGAAGACCTGAACGCCATGGATCTGGACGCCGAAGAACCCCACCAGCACGCCTGCTCCTGCGGCGGCAGCTGCGGAGGGCACCACCATGGGTGAGCCGGAGGTATACCTGGAAAAACTGTCCGCCTTTTCCCGGATTCTGCGCATGGAGGGCTTAAGTGTCAGCCCGAAAGAAACGGAGGACGCCAGCCGCTTGCTGATTTCCCTGGGCCTTGCGGATCGGCAGCGGGTAAAAACCGCCCTGCGTACCATCTACGCCAAATCCCGGGAGGAACAGATATCCTTTGACCGGGCCTTTGACGGCTTTTTCATCTCCGAGGAGGCCATGCGCCGTCAGGCCAGGGAGCAGATGGAGCGGGAGAAGGAGCTGCAGCAGCACCGGCAGGAAGCGGAGGAGGAACTCCAGCTGAACGGCAAGCCCATGGATTTGGATGAACGGCAGCGGGAAACCTACGCCGCAATGCCCGAGGAAGCACGGGAACGGCTTCGGGCCTTTATGGAAAAGTACCGGGGCACCGCCGAGCGGAACCCCCAGCTTTACAGCGAGTTCATCCACTCCGTTTTCGCCAAGACCCTGATGGAGCAGCAGATGCTTCTGGAAAATGCGGGGCTGGGCGCTCAGGAGCTGGACCCGGAAATCGGCATCCTCTACCGGGATATTTCGGAATTCAAGGATACGGAAATTCCCAAGGCCATCGAACTGATTCAGACCGTGGCCCGGCAGATTAACGGCGAGCTGTCCGCCCGCCGCCGGGCCGGGGGTCACACGGGAAAGCTGGATTTCCGCAGAACCATCCGCAAGGGAATGGAAACCGGCGGCAGCTTTTACCACCTGCGCTATAAGAAAAAGCGCGCCCACCGGAAGCACCTGGTGCTTTTGTGCGACGTTTCCGGCTCCATGGTGCAGTTTTCGGAGTTTGCCCTGCGGTTTATCCAGAGCCTGAATCAGGTGTCCGACAATTCCCGGACCTTTCTGTTTTCGGAAACCATCACGGAAGCGGACGCCTTTCAGCTGCAAAACATGGACCAGTTCCGCGCCTTCGTCCGGGAGTCGGGCATCTACGGCAAGGGCACCGACCTGGGCACAGCGCTGGGGTATCTGTGCACCCGAAAGCCCGCCGTACTGAATTCGGCGACGACCCTGCTGATTCTGTCGGACACCAAGACCATCGACCAGCCCCGGGCGCTGGCGGCTCTGGCGGAGGCGAAACGGCTCTCCGGACGGGTACTGTTTCTGAACCCCATTCCCGAAAACAAGTGGCAGTACCTGCGCAGCGTCCAGACCGTGGCGGCGGTGTGCCCCATGGTTTCCTGCAGTACGCTGCGGGAGCTGGCCGCCGCCTGCCGCAAACTGACGGTGGGCGGCAAGGCCGCCTGCTGATGCGTTACGCACGCTGGGTGGTTGACGAACATCCTCTGGGCCCCTCGACCGGAACTACTCAATAAATTAGTATTTAGCTGTACTGGCGCGGGAGCGCCCATAGCTTCCCCCGGGGGGAAGCTGTCGAGCGTAGCGAGACTGATGAGGATTGGCGAAATGTACCGATTATGAATGCAGTTCGTAAAGAATGTACCATTTGGAGAGCGATGCTTTCTGTTTTTACTGAATTCCGCATCATAGGCTGTCGCCGTTCCTCATCCGCCCCCTTCGGGGGCACCTTCCCCCCGGGGGAAGGTATTGTTCCGCTAAAGAAGAATTTGCCGATATACTGAGCGGTTCCTGTCGAGCAGGCCCAATGGTGTAACGATTACCACCCGGGTTCGTAACGCATTGGCAGGCCGCCCTGCGGCCCGCCGTCTTACGACATAATCGATATTTTTGTAGCAAAAGAACCACCTGTGGGAGGTTCTTTTTCTGCTTTTATATCCAAATTGTACAAAAAAATCCATATAATTCTGGAAGATACATTCATGGAAAGAAACCCGTTTCTTTGCTATAATATTTTGGGCGATTCGAAAAGCACTTATCCCGGGATAAGTATAAGGAGGTAAATCATACTATGCTGGATGCATCCTACTACCGCAAAACGGACGAGATCATTTCCCGTTACGTGCGGGATGCCAGATCCCTGATCCCCATTATGCAGGATATTCAGGCGGAATACCGCTACCTGCCGGCGGAGCTATTAAGCTACGTTGCCAAGGAAATCGGGATCACCGAAGCGAAGGCTTACTCCGTGGCAACCTTCTACGAGAACTTCTCCTTTGAGGCAAAGGGCAAGTACGTCATCAAGGTCTGCGACGGCACCGCCTGCCATGTTCGTCACTCCACCCCGGTGCTGGAAGCCCTGTGGAAGGAACTGGGCCTGAGCAAGAAAAAGCACACCACCGACGATATGCTCTTCACGGTTGAAACGGTATCGTGTCTGGGCGCCTGCGGTCTGGCCCCGACCATGATGGTCAACGACCAGGTTCATCCGTCTATGACCCCGGAGAAGGCATTGGCACTCATCGAGGAATTGAGGGGGAAAGGCTAATGATTAAGACTGCTGAAGAACTGGCGCAGGCTCAGCTGGCTGCCAGTGAAGAAATCAAGTTCTATGACTGCCGGATCCTTGTCTGCTCCGGCACCGGCTGTATCGCCACCGGCTCCAATAAGATCCATGAAATTTTCTCCGAACTGGTCAAGCAGACTCCCGGTGTGGAGCTGGTGTTCTCCCCTTGCGGCGGCCACCACGACGACAAGGCCGTAGGCGTCAAGAAGACCGGCTGCCAGGGCTTCTGTGAGTTGGGCCCCCTGGTCCGTATCCAGAAGGGTGACAAGGTTATCCAGTACGTCAAGGTTCAGCCCGACGACTGCAAGGAGATTCTGGAAAAGAGCGTCATCGGCGACGAAATCATCGAGCGGCTGCTCTACAAGAAGGGTGAAACCACCTACGTCCAGCCCGACGAGATCCCCTTCATCGCCAAGCAGACGAGAATCGTTCTGGAGAACTGCGGCAAGTTTGACGCCGAGTCTCTGGACGAGTATCTGGCCGCCGGCGGCTTTGCCGCTCTGAAGAAGGCCATGTTCGAAATGACCCGGGACGACGTCATCAACGAAGTGGACGCCTCCGGCCTCCGTGGCCGCGGCGGCGGCGGCTTCCCCACCGGCAAGAAGTGGAAGCAGGTTGCCCGTCAGAAGGAAACCGTGCGGTATGTGGTCTGCAACGGCGACGAGGGCGACCCCGGCGCCTTCATGGACGGCTCCGTCATGGAAGGCGACCCCTTCAAGCTCATTGAAGGCATGATGATCGCCGGCTACGCCGTCCGTGCCGAGAACGGCTACATCTACGTCCGTGCCGAGTATCCTATGTCCGTTGCCCGTCTGAAAAACGCTATCAAGCTGTTGGAAGAGCGGGGCCTGCTCGGCGACAACATTCTGGGCACCGACTTTAACTTCCATATGCACATCAACAAGGGCGCCGGCGCGTTCGTCTGCGGCGAAGGCTCCGCCCTGACTGCATCCATCGAGGGCAACCGCGGTATGCCCAGAACCAAGCCCCCCAGAACCGTTGAAAAGGGTCTGTGGGAAAAGCCCACCGTTCTGAACAACGTGGAAACCTATGCCAACGTGCCCAAGATCATCCTGCAGGGCGCGGACTGGTTCAAGTCCATCGGCACCCCCGGCAGCCCCGGCTGCAAGACCTTCTCCCTCACCGGCGCCATTGAGAACACCGGCCTCATCGAAGTGCCCATGGGCTCCACCCTGCGGCAGATCATCTTCGACATCGGCGGCGGTCTGAAGAACGGCGCGGATTTCAAGGCCGTTCAGATCGGCGGCCCCTCCGGCGGCTGTCTGACGGAGGCCCATCTGGACGTTCCTCTGGACTTTGACTCCGTGAAGAAGTACAACGCCATCATCGGCTCCGGCGGCATGGTGGTCATGGGTCAGGACACCTGTATGGTGGAGGTTGCCCGGTTCTTCATGAGCTTCACCCAGCGGGAATCCTGCGGCAAGTGTACTCCCTGCCGGGAGGGCACCAAGCGGATGCTGGAGATTCTGGAGCGCATCGTAAACGGTCAGGGCAAGCTGGAGGATCTGGATACCCTGGAGGAGCTGGCGAAGATGATTCAGACCATGGCTCTGTGTGGCTTGGGCAAGTCCGCCCCGCTGCCCGTGCTGTCCACGCTGGCCACCTTCCGGGATGAGTACATCGAGCACATTGTGGACAAGAAGTGCCGGGCCAAGCAGTGCACCGCCCTGCGCCGCTACGTCATCAATCCCGAGTTCTGTAAGGGCTGCTCCAAGTGTGCCCGGAACTGCCCCGTCAACGCCATTTCCGGCGTGGTCAAGAAGCCCTACACCATCGATTCCAACAAGTGCATCAAGTGCGGCGCCTGTAAGGAGAACTGCGCCTTCGATGCCATCTATGTGGAAGCATAAGGAGGGGAAACCATGGGAACTATTACGATTAACGGTAAAAAGTACGAATTTACCAATGAAAAAAATATCCTGACCATCATCCGCAACGCGGGTATCGAGGTCCCCACCCTGTGCTATCAGCCCGAGCTTTCTGTGTTCGGCGCCTGCCGCCTGTGTACGGTGGAGGATGACCGGGGCCGGTGCTTTGCCTCCTGCTCTGAGGAACCCCGTGACGGCATGGTGATCTACACCCACACCGAGCGTCTGCGCAAGCACCGCAAGCTGATTGTGGAGCTGCTGTTGGCGGCCCACTGCCGGGACTGCACCACCTGCGACAAGCACGGCAAGTGCAAGCTGCAGCAGCTGGCCTATCAGATGGGCATCAATCAGGTTCGTTTTGAGAACCACCGGGAAGAGCAGCCCGTTGACTTCTCCTCGCCCTCTATCGTCCGGGACCCCAACAAGTGCGTCCTGTGCGGAAACTGCGTCCGGGCTTGCTCCGAGCTGCAGGGCATCGGTGTTCTGGGCTTTGCCCACCGCGGTACCGACGCCATCGTGACCCCTGCCTTTAACCGCCTGATGGCAGACACCAACTGTGTCGGCTGCGGCCAGTGCCGTGTTGTCTGTCCCACCGGCGCACTGACCATCCATCACAACATGACTGAGGTCTGGCAGGCGCTGGGCGACAAGAACACCCGTGTGGTTGTCCAGATCGCCCCCGCCGTCCGCGTGGCGGTCAGCGAGGCCTTCGGCCTGCCCAAGGGCGAAAACTCCATCGGTAAGATCGTGGCCGCCCTGCACCGTATGGGCTTCGATCAGGTCTACGACACCATCTACTCCGCTGACCTGACCATTATGGAAGAGTCCGCCGAGTTCCTGGACCGGGTTGCCAATGGCGGTACTCTGCCGCTGATGACCTCCTGCTGTCCCGCCTGGGTCAAGTTCGTGGAGAACGAGTACCCCGAGTTCAAGCCCAATATCTCCACCTGCCGTTCTCCTCAGGGTATGTTCTCCGCCGTGCTGAAGGAGTACTACCGGGATGAAGCCAATGCTCAGGGCAAGAAGACCGTGGTTGTGTCCATCATGCCCTGTACCGCCAAGAAGATGGAAGCCAAGCGGCCTGATTACCACACCTTCGGCGAGCAGGACACCGACATCGTGCTGACCACCAAGGAGCTCATCCGCATGATCGATGCCCACGGCATCAACTTCGAGGAGCTGCCCAGCGAAACTTGTGATATGCCCTTCGGCCTTGGCTCCGGCGGCGGCGTGATCTTCGGTACCACCGGCGGTGTTACCGAGGCAGTCCTGCGTCGGCTCACCGAGGGCAAGGATCCCAACGAACTGGCCACTATCGCCGAGTGCGGCGTCCGCGGCAAGGAAGGCATCCGGGAGTTCACCGTTCCCTACAACGGAATCGATGTCAAGATCTGCGTTGCCTCCGGTCTGGCCAATGCCCGGGAGGTGCTGGAATCCATCAAGTCCGGCGAGAAGAGCTACCACTTCATTGAAGTCATGGCCTGCCCCGGCGGCTGCGTCATGGGCGGCGGTCAGCCCATCAACGGCACCAAGCAGGTCCGCAGAGAGACCCGCAGACAGGGCCTATACAATGCTGACTGCGAGCTGGTATTCAAGCGCCCCCACGAGAACCCCCTGATGGACGTGTTCTACAACGGCCCCTTCAAGGACAAGACCCACGAGCTGCTGCACACCAGCCATCACGAATAAGCGTCAATCTGCTGCGGCCCCGCGTTCTTCGCGGGGCCGCTTCTTTTGGTTGACATTTGGGTGGAAAAGAGATATGGTAGATAAAAAGCCTTCCCCTTTGGGGAAGGTGGCCGAGCGTAGCGAGGTCGGAAGAGGCTGTGATACCATTTCGCCGGAAACACACGATAGTCAGAGATGATTCTGCCCTCTTCAGTCAAAAATCATAGATTTTTGCCAGCTTCCCCAAAGGGGAAGCCTTTACCAAATCATCATTGGGAGAAAAATATGTCAAACGAACTGATACCACCCGCATTCCGGGCGTTGAACCTGCCTGCCGTCCACACGGGCGACGGCTTCTGGATGTCCCGGAAATCCATCGCGGACATTCTGCTGGAAAGAGACATCCACACCTTCCCCAACGATCAGGGGGAACTCCGGGAGTGCGGCCTGTTTTTTGACGACTGGCACCTCTATGCTATCGAGGCTGGCGGCTGGATCTACAGTCTGGTGAAGCTGCGGGAGCAGGAGCACGACCGGGAGGAGGGCCGCATCGGCGATGGGGACACCCCCGGTGTCACGGTGAGCTTTATTTCCTTCCAGTCGGATGTTTTGATGCAGTGCCTTGGGTCGCCGACCTTTGAAAACCGCCGGGCTATGAACCGGGAGATTAACCGGGTGGTCTCCATCAAGGGTCAGAGCCACCATCCGGCGCTGAAAGCTTACTTTGAAAAGACGGAATCCCTGGGCGCCTACCTCATCGCGGAGGAATATGTGCGAAAAATTGCTCTTCTTGCGGAAAACGGCCTGGTTCCCACGCCGGATGCCTACCAAAAGGCGAAAAACGGCAGCCGTCTCCCTGCGTTCATCGAAAAAAACAATGTCGCAGCCGGATACACCGTCTGCGACCACCGGTCCATTTTCATCCGAGACCCGGAGCACCCGAACCCCTTTGAAAAGCTGGCGATTCTCGCCACCTATACCGCGGACGTGTCCTTCCCCAGCTTTGCAGCCGAGGTGCAGTACCATGCCTGCTTCCTCACGGCCCCGGCCCGGATTCCCATTCCCTTCCTGGGCCATTCCGTCTACGACAGCGCCATCCGGGCGGACATGACCATCGACGACTGTGAGCTGGAAGGCCCCGCGCCCTTCCACAATTTAGGAAGCCGCTGGGTGCGCCGCCAGGCCCAATGCCACCCGGAGTATTGCCTCCCCTAACAGGGGAGGTGGCATGGCGAAGCCATGACGGAGGGGTTATCCCCTCAGCTTTGGCCCGGAAAAGGAGGAAACCTATGCCGATTCATCCATTGTTATTAAAAATCCGGCGGAATAAGGCAATTCTGATCGCGCCGGTTTGCCTGCTGATTCTGCTCATCTGTCTTGCGGTGTATCTCTGTCTGCCCATGCCCGCCGGGGCGGCGGTGGATAGCTTCGACCTGTCCGGCTTGCCCTACTGGAAGGCCCTGTCTGAGGTGAAAGCCCTGCCGATACAGACCGTGGAGGTGGTCCTGCCCGATGGCGGCATGGATTTTACGCCCACGGAATGTGGTGTGAAAATCAATTATGCCGCCGCCCTGTGGCAGGCGCGAAAGGAGAAGACGGATATCTCTCTGCGCCCCTATCTGAAAGCGGACGAGGCTGGGCTCCGTCAGGCACTGAAAAAGTATGCCGAGTGGTGGGACACCACCTATCAGGAAACCCGGTGGGAGCTAAAGGGGACAGCCCCCGACCTGCGTACCGACCGGTTCGACCCGGAGGCCGAGAGGCAGGTGCTGGTGGTGAATGTGGGTGTGCCGGAGGCCCATCTGGATGTGGAGGGGGTACTGAACGGGATACTGGATGCCTTTGCCCGTCCGGTGTCCCTGCCGGACGGACGCGTTGACGTCGTGATCAAGCCCACGAAATACCCGAAAATGCCGGACTGGGAAGCGCTGGCGGCGGAGGTGTTCGTTGCGCCTGTCGATGATGCCCCGGACAGGGAGACTGGTGGCATTCTGCCCGGACGTTACGGACAGAGCATCGATGTTTCCCAGGCTGAGGAACCCAGGTACGGCCACTCGGTTGCCTTCCCGCTGCAATACACCGCCCCGGAAATCATGGGAGAGGATGCCCTGTATCAGGATGTGCTGGGGCAGTATGAGACGAAGCACAACACCAACGAGAACCGCAACAACAATCTGCGGCTGCTGTGTCAGGCCCTGGACGGGCACATCGTCCAGCCCGGGGAGACCTTCTCCTATAACGAGGTAGTGGGCGAACGGACGGCGGAGCGGGGATATCTGCCGGCTCCCGCCTATTCCGGCAACCGGCTGGTGGACTCCATTGGCGGGGGTGTGTGCCAGGGATCGACAACACTGTATAACTGTGTGCTGCTGGCGGACCTGGAGGTGGTGTTCCGGGCCTGCCACGGGGCCAAGGTGACCTATGTGCCCGCCGGGCTGGATGCCGCCGTGAACTACCTGACCACGGATTTCAAGTTCCGCAACCAGTACCATTTCCCGGTAAAGATTCAGGCGGAGGTGTCGGATGGCTATGTGAAAATGAAGCTGCTGGGCACCGACGAAAAGGACTACTATGTAAAGATGGAGACCACCTCCGGCGAGGACAGTCTGGCGGTCTACGCGAGAAGCTATAAGTGCAAGTACGATAAGCAGACCGATGAACTCCTGAGCCGGGAGCTGGAAGCCTATTCCACCTATTATAAAAACATCGGATAAATTGTGTTTTGCTGAGTTTCGTAGGGCGGGGTCATGACCCCGCCCTACGTAGTGGGCCAGCAGCGTGCAAAAACGCCTGCCCCGGTGGGGCAGGCGTAAACATTACAGCTTCGGCATATTTTCCTTCCGGGCACTGGTGCGGCCCTCGGGCTTGATTTCGCCCACGGCCAGCAGGGAACGCTTGGTCAGTGCGGGGCCTACCAGCTCGTACACCAGCACGCTGAACAGCACCACGTTCCGGGCCAGCGCACCGTCAGGCAGGGACGCGGCGGTGATGGCCATACCCAAGGCAACGCCGGCCTGAGGCAGCAGCGTGATGCCCAGGTGGTCGGTGATGGACTTGGGCTGGCCGGTGAGACGGCAGCTGGAGGCGGCGCCGTAGTATTTACCGGCGCTGCGGGCGATGATGTACAGCACGCCCACCAGCAAGGTCACGGGCTGGGCCAGCACGTTCAGATCCAGCTCTGCGCCGGAGATCACGAAGAACAGCACATTCAGGGGCGTGGTCCAGCCGTCGATACGGCTCATGAGCTCTTCGGAGGTGGAGCAGATGTTGCAGAAAATGGTGCCGGTCATCATGCAAACCAGCAGCAGAGAGAAGCCGCAGTGGATGCCCCCCACCTCAAACTCGATCATGCTCAGACCCACGGTCAGCATGACGAAGGCCACGGAAATGCTCATACGCTTGGAGCGGGAGTGGAAGAACTGCTCCACCCAGTTGAGCAGCCATCCCATAGCCGCGCCCAGACCCAGAGACAGAATGACCTCTACGATGGGCTCCACCACCACGGCGATCACACTGACGTGACCGGCGGACAGGGCGGTGGCAATACCGAAGGACACGCTGAACAGCACCAGACCCACGGCATCGTCAATGGCCACCACCAGCATGAGGAGCCGGGTCAGGGGACCGTCGGCCTTGTACTGCCGAATGACCATCAGGGTGGCGGCGGGGGCCGTTGCGGAGGCGATGGCGCCCAGGGTGATGGCGCAGGAAATGGAGATCAGGCTGGGGAAGAGAAGATGCAGCACAATCAGGGTGATGTCCACGAATACCGTGGCAATGACGGCCTGCAAAATGCCGATGGTGATGGCCTTGGCGCCGGTGGCCTTCAGCTGGCTCAGACGGAACTCGTTGCCGATGGTGAAGGCGATGAAGCCCAGCGCGGTCTGGGTGATGATCTTCATGCCGTCCACCTGTTCGGCAGTGTTAAAGCCCAGTCCGGGAATCTTCAGCGCGCCGATGCAGAAGGGGCCGAGAAGCAGGCCGGCCACCAGATAGGCGGTGACGGCGGGGAGCTTGACCAGCTTGGTCACACGGGAAAGCATCAAACCGCCGACCAGAGCGACGGCAAGAGAAATCAGGGAAACTTCCACGTTCAAAACCTCGTTTCTTTCCGAAAATCCTTACTTTTTAAGCGTCCTCATCATAGCACCATTGCCGGCTGACCGCAAGGCGCATTCCCGCCAAAGTTTCAGAAAATGGGACAGATTCTTTGTGCATTTCGGCGGTATTCAAGGATTGGTTTTGAACATATTTAACAAACAGTAGGGGCGGGTCACTGACCCGCCCGTCGGCGACAGCCGCCAATTTCTGCTTCGCAGAAGGGAGGGGCATTGCCCCTCCCCTACAGGTTGTCATTTCCGGGTCTGGTCGTATTCGATGGGGCCTTCGTAGACGAGAAGCTGGGTCACGCCGTTGTC
Organism: Clostridiales bacterium; assembly: GCA_022786965.1. Lineage (GTDB taxonomy): Bacteria > Bacillota > Clostridia > Oscillospirales > Oscillospiraceae > Faecousia. Next base: position 493 of record JALFXH010000128.1, on the reverse strand, counting down.
GTCCAGATAAATGTCCCGGTATTCATCGGTAGCCTGGTAGTCGTGGTAGCTCTTGATGGTGACACGCCACATATGGCTCTCGTCATCGTGGGCAATGTCCAGACTCAGGTAGTCCCCCAGCTTGGGATATTCTTTCAAAGCGCGGCGAGCGGCATCCACGGGATTGTCGATAGAAACCATGTCGTTGTTGACAAAGCCGCTGTCCCGGTGGTTGAATTCGTCGCTCATGTACTTTGCCTTGGCATCCTTCCAAGAGAAACTGCCGACATACAGATTTTCCGTGTAGGGCTTGATTTTGGCGTCGATTTCTTCGGCGGTATCCTCGTAGATTTCGATGTAGCTCTTATATTCATGCCCGTTGGTGTCTGATAGATATTCCATATAGACCAGATTGCCGTTTCCGTCAAAGCGGTAGGTCAGTTGTGCTGTAGCAGTGTCGAAATCCAGGCCAACCACCTTCCATGTGGTGACAAAGCGCACCATTTCGTCACTG
>JALFXH010000047.1 GCA_022786965.1 Clostridiales bacterium | reverse complement strand
GCAAGCGGCCCTGCGGCAGATCGGCATTTCCGCCGACAATCCGCAGGATTTTTTTATCAACGGTTTTTCCTACCCGGAGGGCCAGCGCCTTGCGCTGCCTTACGATATGGTGCTGGCCGCCGACGTGGACGAGCTGAATTTCCTTGCCGCCCGGCTGGGCCAGCTTGACGCCGCCGAGATCGCAGAGCTGAACGCCGCCCTGCAAAACCCCAAGGGCGGCTTTGAAAATATCGGCCAGATCATTGATTTTACTGAAAACGCGGACTACTATGTGCATCTCCCGGATGTGCATACCGCCGCCGCTTTGGGAGACTACTATCTGAACCGTTCCGGCATGGTGGATATGCCGCAGGAATGGAAAACCGGGATTGATACGGCGCAGTTTGGCCGCCACATTTCCCAGCAGGAACAGGGGGCCTTTACAGAATACGGCTATATCGTAAAAAGCGGCGACGAATGGCAGCGCGTCCATGAGGGCCAGCCGGTGCCGGAGGAATACCGGGTAATGGCCTTTCCCCAGCCGGAGGTTATGCGGGACGAGATCAAGACCCGGCAGGCAGCGGTATTGACTGCCGAGGCCCCGCAGCCCCAGCCGGTTATCCCCATCGACTTAAACGGAAAGAACAATGCCGAGCGCATGAAAGTGATCACTGACCGTCTGGAAGCTGGAATACAGGCCCTTTTTGAAAGTGAGCAGTACAAAGCTTATCTCACGGCGATGTCCAAGTTCCACAATTACAGCTTCAACAATACGCTGCTGATCGCCATGCAGAAGCCGGACGCCTCTCTGGTTGCCGGTTTTGGTAAGTGGCGGGACGACTTTGAACGCCATGTGAAGAAAGGCGAAAAAGGCATCAAGATACTGGCCCCGTCCCCCTACAAGGTGAAAAAGCAGATGGAGAAAATCGACCCGGCTACTCAAAAGCCGGTAATCGGCGCAGACGGCAAGCCCGTCACCGAGGAACGGGAAATTGAAATCCCGGCATTTCGCGTCGTCACAGTCTTTGACGTGAGCCAGACCGAGGGCAAGGAAATCCCCGACATTACCGTGTCCGAACTGACCGGCAGCGTGGAACAGTATCAGGATTTTTTTGCCGCGCTGGAAAAGGCGTCGCCGGTGCCGATAGCCTTTGAGAACATCCAGGGCGGCGCACACGGCTACTACCATCTGGAAGAAAAGCGGATTGCCATTGACGAGGGCATGAGTGAGCTGCAAACCCTGAAAACGGCTATCCATGAGATCGCCCATGCCAAGCTCCACGCCATCGACAAGGACGCCCCGGCCACCGAGCAGCCTGTCCGGCCCGACCGTCGCACCCGTGAGGTGCAAGCCGAAAGCGTGGCGTATGCTGTCTGCCAGCATTACGGGCTGGACACATCGGACTATTCCTTTGGCTATGTGGCCGGTTGGAGTTCCGGGCGGGAGCTGTCCGAGCTGAAAGCCTCCCTTGAAACCATCCGAAAGGCGGCCAATGAGCTGATAACCGACATTGACAGCCATCTGGCCCAGCTTCAGCAGGAGCGCGAGGTAAAACAGGAGGCCGAACAGCCGCAGAAACAGCAAACGCCAGACCAGATCGAGGCCCCGGCCCTTGATCCAGCAGCGGAGCCGGTTGTTACGGTGCTTTGGAGTGAAAGTCCCCATCTGAAAGAGGGTCAGACCATGCCGCTGCATGAAGCTGACGCCCTGTTTGCCCGTCTGGACGCGGAGTTTCAGGAGCCGGGCTATGACAAGACCAAGTTCCGCATTGATTTTACTTTCCGGGGCCAGCCGGACAACTACGAGGGGCGGCAGGACTTTGGCGACAGGGACGGTTCTCTGATACAGCATATCCAGAGCTACCATGAATACTACGCCCAGGATGAAAACTGGAAAAACCATGTGATTGCGGAAACCGGCTTAGAGGGCTGGGAGCAGGACAAAGCGGAACGGGAAATGCTGCTGGGTGAGTTTGTTCTTTATATGAAGCTGCATTGCAATCTCTCCCACATGGAACAGGAAGCCAGACGGCCCTTGCGTTCCGGGGAGGAATTGACGCCGGAGCAGTCCGCCTATTTCCATGCCGTTCTTGACTATGTGCAGGAGTGCCGCCCGCTTCTCAATCAGGGCCAATATCAGTTGCCGGAGCCGCCGAAGCTGTCCGATTTTGACCAGACCTTGCAGGACTACAAAGCGCAGGTGCAGGCCGAGATCGCACAGGAGGCCGCCGCAGCCGGTATGACCGTG
>JALFXH010000120.1 GCA_022786965.1 Clostridiales bacterium | reverse complement strand
CGCCTGCGCAACGGCTTTGTAGACGGCATTATCTTGGCGGGAACCGGCGCTAACGGGCGTCTGGTGCGGGATCTCAAGAGCAGCGGCCTGCCGGTGGCCCAGGTGGTGCGGCGTCAGGAGCGGGATATCAGCAGCGTAGTGGCCGATTATGAGGCCTGCGCCTACGACGGCACCATGTTTCTGGCGGATAAGGGCTGCAAGGAAATCGGCCTGATCAACGGCTCCATGGACATAGCTCCCTACCTTGCCAGGTATAAAGGCTACAAGAAAGCCATCGCCAAGCGGGAGCTGCCGGAAGTTACCACCACCTGCAGCCATCCATGGAACAGCTTCGAGTATGGCTATCAATGCGCCGGACAGCTTCTGGACGAAAACCCAAAGCTGGACGCCATTATGGCGGCGGTGGACGTGCAGGGTCTGGGCGCCATGCGGGCCATCAAGGAGCGGGGACTGCGCGTACCGGAAGATATCCGGCTGGTCAGCCTCACCGGGCACAAGGTGGGCGGTATGCTGGAGACGTCCATGACCTCGCTGGAGGTACCCTCCCGGGAGATGGGAGAAAAGGTCACAAAAATGCTCATTGAAGAAATTGAAGCGCCTTCCGATCAGAAGCCAAGCCCCCGGCATCTCGTGTTCGCGGCGAAGCTGGTGGAGCGGGAAAGTACATAACAGGAGGAAAGAAAAATGGCTGGCCAGGTACATCATGTGGCGGTGAATTCCACGAATTTTGAGCAGACGGTTCGCTTTTTTGAGGAAGTATTCCGAATGGAGGTGTCCCGCGCGACGGGAGAAGCGCCGGCACGGAAGCTGTGGTTCCGGCAGGGTATCCAGGTGAATGAAATTCCCGTCGGAAATCCGGTTTCCGGACTGTACGACCATATTGGCATTCAGGTGCCAGACAAAGCGGAAACGTGGAAGAAAGCCTCCGCCTTCGGGTGCGCCGCCGTACCCGGAAAGCCCAATTGGTTCACAACGCCGGACGGAATTGTGATCGAGCTGATGGCGTGAGAGGCGGGATCTGATCGATAGCGACTGGCAAACCGACGGGGGCTGAACAGCGCTTCTTTTGTCCCGACGGAATTGGTGTGATCCGATTCTGATTATGTTTTGCGTAAAAAGTCCTCGGCAACCAAAGTGGTTGCCGAGGACTTTGTGGTTTTATTCGCGGGCCGCGATGGCGGAATCATCGCCCTCCATAATCGATGAAACCGCAGATGAGCCGATCCGGGCTGGTTAACCCTTGACAGAGCCGGCGGTAACGCCCTTGATGATGGATTTGCTCAGGAAGATGTAGACGACCACAACGGGCAGAATCGCCAGCAGGATGAACATATACACCTTGCCCATGTCGAACTTGGAATAGTCGGCGCTGCGCAGTTGGGCGATCATCAGAGGCACGGTTTTCATCTCTGCCTTATCCAGCAATAGGGCGGGGATGAAGTAGTTGTTCCAGGATTCCACGAAGGTGAAGATCAGCTGGACAGCCAGCGCGGGCTTCAGCATGGGCAGAATAATGGTATTAAAGGTGCGGAACTCCCCGGAGCCGTCCACCCGGGCGGCATCCACAATCTCCATGGGCAGGACGCTCTCCATGTACTGCTTCATATAGAAGAAAACAACGGGGGCGGCGATGCCGGGGAGAATCAGGGGCAGGTAGCTGTTGGTCCAGCCCAGTTTTACGCACATCTGGTAGAAACCGACGGCGGAAACCTGGTTGGGAATGACCATGACCGCCATGATGAAGGTAAAGGCCACCTTTTTGAGCTTGAAATCATAGGCGTGGATGCCGTAAGCCGTCAGGGCGGAGAAATAGGTGGACAGCACGGCGGTGAAGGACGCGATGATAAAGCTGTTCAGCATACCCCGGGGCACGTTGATGGAAGCGTCCGTCCAGGCGTTTTTCAGGTTCTTCAGGAAGTAGTTGCTGGGCAGGAGCCGGAAGCCGCCCTGCAGATCCGCGTTGGAGCGGGAAGCGTTGACAATCAGCATATAGAAGGAGAACAGGCTCAATACGGACAGGAAAATCAGAATCACATACACCACAAAGCGGCTGGCTTTCAACTGGCGTCTTGCCCGCAGGTTTGCGTCGGAAATTTTCATATTGATCTTCCCTCCTTAGTCCTTTTGAGTCAGGGAGCGGTAAACCATCAGGCTCAGCAGGCCCGTGATGATGAAGATAATCACGGAGATCGCGCCGGCCATGCCGTAGTTCTTACTGGTCTTGAGGTAGCTGTTCAGGAACATGATCAGGGTCATGGAGCTGCGGTTGGGTGTGCCCGCGCCGTTGGTCAGAACCTGAGGCACGTCGAACATCTGCAGGCCGCCGATCAGCGCGGTAATGATGGTGTAGACCAAAATCGGTGTCAGCAGAGGCAGGGTGACCTTGAAGAAGGTCTGGGTGGCAGTCGCGCCGTCGATGTTGGCTGCCTCAAACATATTCTGGTCAATGCCCATGATGCCCGCCATCAGCAGAATGGTGGTGTTGCCGAACCACAGCAAGAAGTTCATCAGACAGATCAGGCCGCGCACCGTAATTTTAATGGCGAAGAAATCAATGGGCGTCTCAGCGATGCCCATCTGCATCAGCAGCTGATTCACAGGGCCCACGTTGGAGAACAGGGTGTAAAACAGCATGGAGAAGGCGGAAGCCATGATCAGATTGGGCATATAGATGACCGTCTTGAAGAACTGCTGTCCTTTGATGTTCAGCCGGTAGCTGGTGAAGAAGATGGCCAGCAGCAGCGCGATGACGATCTGGGGAATGGCGCCGCCCAGCCACAGTACCACGGTGTTGCCCGCGTATTTTATGATATCAATGACGCCGTTGGAATCCGGGGTGAACAGCTTAATATAGTTTGCCAACCCCACAAAGTTTGGACCCACCTGCTTCAGACCGGAGCGGTAATTTTCAAAGAAGCTGTTATAAACGGTCAGAAACAGGGGATATAGCTTGAAAATGGCATAGGTGATGAAAAAGGGCGCGATGAACAGGTAGCCCCACTTGGCGTAGCTGATGGACTTACGCTTGGCGGGCGCTTTTTCACGCAGTTGATTCATATGGCATCCTCCTTGCTTTCTTGTCTTCGATTCAAACCGTGGTTACACGCTCTGAAGCCAGGACAAGCCGCGATTGACACGTGATCAAGAGGGAAGACCACTCCGGAAACTCTGGTGCGCAATGACCGATAACCTTAAATGGGGCAAGGCTCTCGCCTTGCCCCACAGGTGCGATATTTCAGTGCTTACAAGTCGTCAGGGAGTGACAATCTCGGGATACTTCTCGTTGATGTACTTGTAGTAGTTGGCCATAGCCTCTTCCTCGGTGACAGCGCCGTCGCAGTACTCTCTCCAGTAGCCCTGCAGGCCCTCGGTCAGCAGCTGATCGTAGATGGTCTTATTCTCGAACTTGATGTTCTTGGCTAGGTCAACGAAGACAGCCACGTCGTTCTGACCGCCCAGGAAAGCGTTGCCGTAGCTGGGGTCCTCGGCGAACTTGGCGTTGACGGCCTGGTTGTTGGTGAACTGAGCCTCGTTCTTAATCAGGTTGGAGCAGACTTCCTCATCGTTGATGAAGGTGTCCATGATGTCAGCCAGCATGGTGGGGTTGTCGGAACCGGTAGCGGCCAGCAGCCAGGTGCCGCCCCAGAAGTGAGCCTGGGGACCTTCGCAGATGGCCCAGTCGCCGGGGCAGCCCTTCTCGGGATCCTGAGCGTTGCCCATGCAGAAATTGAAGTACCAGGCGGGTCCAAAGTAGCACATGGTCTTGCCGTCGGCGAACATCTGAGCGGTGCACTCGTCAGACCAGATGTCGCAGGTCAGGGTGTAGCCCTTGTCGGAGAAGTCCTTTGCCTGAGCCTGCCAAGCCTTGATGGCGTCGTTCAGAGTCAGGTTGCCGGCGTCGTCAACCAAGGCGGACTCGCCGTTGTTGGAGAACACGCGGAAGGTCTCGGCCTCGGAGGAGGTCATGTAGTAGCCCTTTGCCTTGGCGTCGGCGGCGACAGCGTTAAACTTGTCCCAGCTGTCCAGCTTGGCCTGAACCTCGGCGGGATCAGAGGTGCCCAGAACGGCTTCGGCAATGGAGCGGCGGTAGATCAGAGCGGAGGGGCAGCACTGGAAGGAAACGCCCTTGACAACGCCGTTGGAATCGGAAGCGGCCTGCACAGTGTACTCGTAGGTGTTGGAGAAATCGGTGACGCCCAAAGCCTGAATGTCCTGCGTAAACTCGGAGTCGGTGTACTTCAGAATGTAGTCAGCCTCGGCCAGGAACATATCGATCTTCTCGTCGTCAGCGGCATTGGCCTGGTTCAGCAGAGCCTCGTCCAGCTTGTCCTGATAAACGCCGCCGTCAGAGGGGTTGATGATCCAGTTGACGGTGATGCCTTCGGGAACGGTGTAGTACTTCTCGAAGAAGCCCTTGAACTCTTCGTTCCATGCGTAGATGTTGAAAACCTTGCCTTCCTCAGCGGGAGCTTCGGTGGCAGCAGGGGCGGCGTTGGTCGCCGCGGGGGCAGCAGTTGTGGGTTCTTCGGTTTTGCTGGAACCGCAAGCGGCCAGGGACAGAACCATGACCAGTGCCAGCAGAAGGGCAAGCGCTTTTTTCATTTTAGTTTCCTCCTTAATATTTGTTACGGGACAAACCCGAAAACATACAAACGGTTTACAGCTGCCTGACCGAGGTCCCTTCCAGCAGGGAGCCTGGAATCAGAATCCGGTCGATCAAAGTGGTTTTGGGATGCTCGATCAGATGGATCAGCTGGGAAGCGGCCGTGGTGCCCAAGGCTTTGGTATCCTGGGAGTAGGTGGTCAAATGCAGAACCCTTGCCAGATGGATGCCGTCATAGCCGGCAACGGAAATATCCTCCGGAATCCGAAGCCCCGCTTCATTCAGGACGTTCAGACCGCCGATATAGGAATAATCGTCCGGGAACAGGATACAGGTAGGTTTCTCCGGCAGATTCAGCAATTCCCGGGTGACAAGGGCGCATCGGTCGGGATCGTGATATGTGCATTCCCGGATGTACTCCGGCGGGATTTTCAGTCCCAGTTCCTCGCAGGCCCGGTAAAAACCGGTCAGCCGGTTTTCGGTCACGGAGGTTCGCTCACCGTGCAGGAACGCGATTTTGCGGTGCCCCTTGTTGTAAACGTAGTGAACCAGTTCATACAGGCCGCCTACATTGTCGGAAATCACCGCCAGACGGTTGTTGAACACATGGTCAATGGTGACAAGAGGAATTCCGCTGTCCACCAGTTCCTGAACCTGGGGATCGCTAAAGTCCACGCAGGCAATCACTACGCCGTCCACACCCCGGTATAAACAGTGCTGCAGGTAAGTGGTTGGGCGTCCGCCCACATTGTGGTTAATAAAGGTGATGTCGTAA